>JABXGU010000856.1 GCA_016550415.1 archaeon
CTTATGAACCTCATCAGCAAGATGTTTCAAAAAGAAGTTGTCAAAACACTTCTGCGACTCTACACCTCAGAATCCGACCAAGCTACAGCGAAACGGCTTCTTGTTCCCATGAGCCCGTTTACACTAGAAATTCTCCTAGATTTGGTGGCAGCAAGTGATATACATGTTCTAATATCTAAACTCCCTGACAAATTCTTTAGAAGTATCCTTGAAGAAAAACTTCCTAAATATGAAGAATCTAGAAAATTAATAGTGCTTGAACAAGCCCTTGATAAGGTTGTGCTTCAAAATCTCTACGGGCAGTGCCAAAGACTCAATGGACTTGACAAACAAACAACTACTAATCTTGTTGGACTAGAAATTGACCTGGTCAATCTTATGATAATTCTTAGAAGCCAATTCTTGGGAATCCCTAGCCCAGAGGCAGGACTATTGCTTCTAGAACCAGGATATAAATTACCCTGCAGCCTTTGCCGTTCTGCAATGCAACATGAGACCTTAGAACAGAGAATACGAGTCCTTAAAGAAAGCTGGTACGGATCATTAGTGAATCAAGGATGGGAAGCTTATGAACAATCGAAATCACTCCATGTTTTCGAAAGAATTTTCCATAAGCATATTCAAGCAGTTAGTCAGGACATGATGCTTGGATACCCCTTCCATTTCGGAGTCGTTCTCGGCTATCTAAACCTTAAATGGTATGAAACTCTCAACCTTAAAGCCCTCTTAAACGGCAAAGCAGAAAACATAGAATCTTCTATAATTCGCCGAACTTTAATCCAGTAGCATTTATTCATTCATGAAAATACAGATTTTATTGAAAATAACGTGATGTATCGATATGAAAAACCAGCACATTCTTTTTGATGAGAACCTTTCAATTTCGCCAAAGACCTTGAGTGGGCAACTCCACAGTCTCCTTGAAAAACAAGGATGGACCTGTCATTCAGTCCACGATTTTCCTGACCTAATCGGACACGCTGATGAAAACGTCATTGCTTACGCTAAGGAAAACGGATGGGCACTCCTTACTCTTGACAAGAGGATGGCATACCTTGCTGTAAAAGAACGAGTTGATGTATACTTGGTTCTCCATGAAAAGTCCACAGACAATACCAGAGAAATTGAAGAGTTAACTGTAGTGCACATTGAACCCTTCGCAGATGTACAAGCCCAAACTAGCTTCGAGGCCAAACTGGTATCCAACGATTAATCCTAAACTAGCTCCTACATAATTCAAGCATTGCATTAAGTCCAGTTTGTATAGCCCTTTCAACTGCAGGCCCATAATCATCCAGGAAGGTGCCAGCAGGACGATTTGCAATTATTGGACAGATAGTTCCACTTCTATAGCCCATGTGTCTTGTCAGATGAAGTAGAAGACTGGTCTCCATTTCGAAATTAGTGACCTTCAAACCATCAACATCCAGTGTCGCTAGATGTTCCTGTAATCTTGGTACAGTTATCTTAAGACCGGGAATCTCTCTGCCTTGTGGAGCAAAAAACCCGGATGCAGTTGTGGTAATACCAACAACATGTTTTCCCTTTGCGTGCTTTTTCAGTGCAGCTACAACTTCAGGTGACGCTTTTGACACATAAGGATGAATTTTGCCTTTGAACCGTCTATCTCTAGGTGTAGCCTCGGTGATAATCCGGTATGCCTCCTGTTCAATTCTGAGACTTGTTTCATCAGCAGCAGGCTGATCATAGAACAAGCCGGTACTATCCAAGCCAAGGGCATAAGCAGAAATTGCTAATGTGCCAACATCATTTTCTTTTTGTAGCCCACCAGAAGTTCCCAATCTAATAATTGTCAGGGGTTGAGCAGAACTCCGCCTAACCCGTCTCTTAAGGTCAAATTCGTTCAACCCAAAAGCCTCAACTAATACAATCTCAACATTATCAGTTCCAATTCATGTAACAATCACAGAAACTGGCATCCCTCGATAGGAGCCTGTACGAGTAACAAATTCTCGGTGTTGCACCCTATGTTCAATATTATCAAAATGGGCTGCAACTTTATCAGCTCTGGCAGGATCACCGACGAGGAAGATATTTCTTGCAAGTTGATTCGGTTTTAGCCCTAAATGATAGATTCTATTATTCACGACAATTAATTCAGAAGCTTTGACAGGTTCAGCCAATATTTTTTCCCCAATCCTATTGAGATTAGGAATTAAAAATCCATATGGGGCACATTCTACTTTTGCCAATTAGCCTATAGACGCCTAGGATGCCACCCACTGGGCAAAGCAACCACTGCAAGTTAATTTCTAGGAGATAAATGGGGAACCACGAGCGTAGACAGTGACCTGACCAATGATGCTGGAAGTTATGAAAAGAGAAGCATAGACTGTGACGTTGTAGGCACCAGCTGCATTGAACCATGTTGTTGCGAAAGTACCCGTTCCGCTAAATGCGATGGATTCAATTGTATTACCTAATGAATCACTAATAATAATTCCGCCTGTTAAGCCAGCGAAACTAGTAACTTCAGCTACGACTTGCATTTGCGCCTTAGGGAAACCGATCACTACTTCATAAGTCTGACCTGCAATCATAAAGCCAGATGCATTCACCGGTGAAGACAACACCACACTAGGATAAGCTAGTCCCAAGTAGATGCCAGTCGGCACTATGACGATTAATGCCACAGCTAGAATTATCTTCATTGTTTTGTTCATAATGACCCCTTCAAAGGATTTGAATTCCCTCTTTTACGCTTCTCATATTTAGGCGTTTACTCTGCCAGTCTAAAATTAGAATCAAGAAGCTGCCCGGTGATATTACACTGGAGGTTTTCAAAAAGCATATGATCATGTCCACATGGCAACACAAATGCCACAGACAAAACACGATGAACTATTTTCCAGATAATTGATTAACTATAAGTAAATGGATTATGTGGATTTCATAACTAAATCCTGAAGGAGCATGAAGCAATGACAACTAATGGAAACCTAAGCGAAGAAAAAGCAATGAAAAAGTTTCTACGAGGACATGCGAAAATGGCATTAGCAATAATCGGAGTAATCGTAGTAGCTGCCATTGTAGCAGTTCTTGTATTTCTTAAGGTTGCAGCTGATGCACAAACATTAGGGCTTGTGCCAACTACTCTTGGGCAATGGTCCGTCGGCATTTGTTTCGGATTTCTGATAACTGTGCTAATATGGGAGCTTATCTTCTTAGCAAGTTGGCTAATACCAATACTAGCAGTAATATTCGGCTACTGGTATAGAAAATTACCAGAAGAAGAACGAAAAGAATACGGTCTATCCCCCAAACACGGAGCCGACCCCCGACGAACAGAAGGCGGCGGATTCTTCTCATTTCTAGTTGCAATCGTATGGCTAATCATAGTATGGACCACTGGTAGGTGGAACCTTGCCTTTCAAGCATGGACAATCAACGACTGGATATACTCATGGCTAGCAGCATGTCTATGGATCATAATACCCCTAGTCATCGCAGGAGCAATTTTCCTAATCTGGTGGATAAGAAAAGACACAAAATGCGAATCCTAAAAGACCACTCTTGTTTTAGGATTCCCCCTCCTTTTTTTAAAAACAATAGTTCGCTTGATTAAATCCTCATGATTAATTTGAATACCACAGCAGCGTATAAATCGCCATACTTCAGCAAGCACCACCGGCACCATCGACTTACTAAAATCACCAACTATTAATCAGAAGTCCTGATAAAAAAACTAGTTGACCAGTTTAAGAACAGCGATATAGAAAAGTTAGTTCTTTCAACATAGGCGTTTGTTGTTGCTTACAACATTTTCTACGATTATCAGTTGTCGGGTATTAGTCGATATTCCTAGTTTTATTATAGATTCGTCTTTGGCGAATAATGGGGTAAGCGCCCAATAGTGCAGTTGCTAAGATTCCGATTATTATTAACCCCACTCCTGCCCAAAAGACCGTTTCCTCCTGAACTCTTAGGGGACCAAGATCTATAGAGGGCTCTTGAAGTTCTACATCGACCCATCGTTTCTCTAAGTCTTCTCCATAGGAATAGCTAATATCTAGTGCAATCCCATGACTGGCATCAAAGATACTATCAAAGGAATTATTGTTCCATTGAGCAACTGCTCGCATAGTTTCTTGGAGTAAGCACCATCCTTCTGAAGGTGGCGATACCCATGTTACTGCTCGCATACTACCAACAAAGCAGTCAGCTAGTTGTATAGCACCTGATTGGAAATTCCACAAAGTTGTCGATATTGCGTCCTCTGTGAATGATACGTTCCAACGCTCTCTTATTGTTGCGAAAATAGTCTGACCAATTTTGATGTGATAATATAATGTGATGTTCACATAAACACCCGTTGCATTCATTTCCCTCACTGTCCAGTCCAGACCCCCCTCATGGCTTTCATTCCCTTCGTATATTCTTCTTATCACGGTTCCATGATAATGAAAGGTTTGTCCAGGTGTTAGCCAACTTCTGTCGATTGGATGAGGTAAAATAACGGTAGATAAATTCAGTGTTCCCAAGCTGATGAGTCCTATGATTATCAGCCCCTTCCCAATTGTTCCCCAGTTTGGCAACGCTATTTCCTCTGTTTTTCAGGTTAACATTATGAGGCTAATATAAAATTATATGAAGAAATATTAATTTTGATTCATTTTGAAGCATTAATACAACACCCAGAATTCTGGTTCATCCATATTCAGATGTTAGAATACTCTTATTGAACCTAAATTCAGGATTAGTTCTACTGTTCCTTAATTTTCATTCGTTTTTCTCGTATTTTCCAAAGACCTCAAAAGAACTTGGCAATAAACACACACCATAAAAACAAGAAAAAACGAGAAAATAATTCAAATCCTCATTATAAGCTGGGAAGTGCAGAGAGCGAAGCAAATTTCATCCATTATTTTGCCACACAATTTTGTTTCCGAAACGCCTTAGCCCCTTCGGTAATCTTACATCCTTAAACCGTGGATACGCAATCAAGTTTAAACGCCTATCAAAAATAAGCCTATCAAGCTTAGAACAGGCAACTAATGGTGAAACATCAATCTGCGCCAATCGATTACCCTCAATATTGAGGGCGTAGAGATTTATGCAATTTTGGAGAGGCGACAGGTCTAATTCTTCCAACCGATTATTTGCCAGCCAAAGTGTTCTTAATTGTGTACAGTAGGCAAGAGGAGAGAGGTCAATTCGACTCAACTGAATACTATCAAGGTACAGCCAACGCAAGTTAATACAGTGTTGCAGTGGTGTGAGGTCTATCTCCGCCAACTGATTTGCACTAAGAGAAAGACGTTTTATATTTGCACAGTGTTGCAGCGGGGTCAAATCCACCTTTCTCAACTCATTATCGGAAAGATGGAGATCGCGCAGTTTTGTGCAATGTTGTAGTGGTGTGAGGTCTACCTCGAACAACTGATTCTTCAATAATGTGAGTTCCTGCAAGCCAAGACAATTCTGCAACGGAGAAAGATCAATTGTTTTTAGCTGATTAATTCCCAAATGTAGTTCCTTTAGATGATTGCATTGACCAAGCGGCGTAATGTCCAATTGCAGCAACTGATTCTCATAAAGAATGATTCTTTGTAGGTTCCGACATTGACTAAGGGGTGCAAAATCCAGCTCCATCAACTTATTATTTCTTAGATTAAGGTCACGCAGATCCCAGCAATTACTAAGGGGAGTAAGATCCAGCTCCTCCAGCTTATTTTTTTGAAGGTTCAGTTTCCGCAACCTGCGACAATGGCTAAGAGGAGAAAGATCCAGCTGTTTCAAAAGATTTGAGTGAAGTTCAAGCTCAACCAATTCTGAACAGGAACTCAATGGTGAAAGGTCTAACTCCGTTAATTGGTTAATACAAACCATGAGGTGCCGCAACCTTTGACAACTCTGAAGCGGCGAAAGGTCAATGTCAGTAATATCGCAGTCAAGGAGAGAAATAGTCTTAATATCTGCTGGGAACTCTAACTGTCTATGAACACCACTCTTCGTTAGGTACTGCAAGTTAATTAGTTTCTCCATCTTTATCCCCCTTTGCCGCACTGGGGACATTCAGCCCTAAGAACACCGTTATCATCTGTTTCAACGTCGATAATGATGCCCTCAATTAAGGTTACAATGATTGATTGGGTATATCCACCAATTCCCTCTGAAATCATCATTCCTATCACTAATGGTCAATCCGCCAATCCTGTATACAATGATACATGGTGAAGTAATCTTATTTATTATGCGAATACAAGTCCTAAAACCTCATAAAAACTCCAAAAACTTGCATCACACAGGACAAAAGAAAACAATTCAAATACGCATAATAAGCATGAAAGCAACCAGAAGCGCATAAATCGCTAATGCTTCAGCAAGCACGACAGGCACCATCGATTTACTAAAGGCACCTGGCTGATTCCCAATCGCACCAATCAACGCCGCACCAGCCCAACCAATAGCAACACCCGCAACCAACGTCCCCAACCCAACAGTCAAAGCCGCCGACAAACCCACAAAGGGACCCACATCTAAAACTGTTTCAAGCCGCATAACCAACATAAACGAAGTCAAAAGACCATAAATTCCAAGGGCTTCCGCTAGCACAACTGCTACTAGACCTTTACTGAATGACTCTGGCGAAGAACGGATGGTCGAACACAACGCCTCACCCGAATACCCAATACCAAGTCCGCCACCAACACCAGCAATACCAATAGCCAAACCAGCACCTGCAGCCAACCAACCCTGCGCTAACAATGTCGCAGTCTCAACACGCATAACAACCATAAATCCAATCAACAAACCATAAATGCCAAGAGCCTCAGCCAAAACTACTGAAACCAGACCCTTGCTGAATGACTCAGGCGCCAGAGCAATACTCCTAGCCAAAGAGGAACCAGAATGAGCAATCCCAAACCCAGCACCCACACACGCCAAACCTACAGCCAGACTAGATCCGAAAGCCATCAAACCCTGTCCCACTGCATTCACAGCATCAATTCGCATAACCAACATAAAACTCATCAACAAACCATAGATCCCAAGCGCCTCAGCTAGGACAACGCTGACCAAGCTCTTTGAGAAAGAATCGGGTGAAATCACCAAACTACGACACAAGGCAGCACCTGCAAGGGCAATACCAATACCCCCACCGATTGCTGCAAAACCAATGGCTGTTCCAGCACCAATACCCATCAAACCCTGACCTGCTTTATCCGCTGTCTCAACACGCATCAACAACATAAAACTCGACAACAAACCGTAGATTCCAAGGGCTTCCGCTAAAACAACGGCAACCAAACCCTTACTGAAAATTTCAGGACTGTGTACCAATCCCTCTGATAGAGCAGAGCCGCCTGCAGCAATACCGAAACCAGCACCAATACCTGCAAGACCAATACCCAGGCTAGCCCCAATCGCCAATAGACCTTGCTCAATATTTGTGACCGAGTTAATACGCATCAGCAACATAAAGCTGGCAAGTAAGCCATAGATACCAAGAGCCTCAGCCAATACTACACTAACTAATCCCTTGCTAAAGACCTCTGGACGTTCTGCAAGACTCCGAGACAAGGACGCACCTGCAGAGGCAATGCCTACCCCAGCACCGAGGGCAGCCAACCCGATGGCAAGACCTGCACCGACTGCGATGATTCCCTGACCATAGTTGTTGACAGAGTCAATACGCATCAGCAACATAAAGCTGGCAAGCAAGCCATAAATTCCCAGAGCTTCCGCCAGGACCACACTAACCAAGCCTTTACTGAAGGACTCTGGGGCAGTGACGATGGCACTACACATGCTTGAACCAGCCAACGCAATCCCCGTTCCAGCACCAACAGCGGCAAAACCAATGGCAAGACCCGCACCAATACCAACAACTCCCTGACTGATATCTCCAGCCGTATCAATTCGCATTAAAAGCATGAAACCCGCTAACAAGCCATAGATAGCAAGTGCCTCAGCCAGAACGACACCAATCATTCCCTTACTGAAGACCTCAGGGCGACGAGCAAGACTTTGTGATAGAGCTTGACCAGCATAGGCAATACCCACTCCTGCGCCCACACCAGCAACTCCCACTGAAAGAGAAGTCGCCAAGCCCATGTAACCCTGACCCATCCCTGCAACATCCTGAATCCTCATCAAAAGCATGAAACTGGCCAATAGACCATAAATTCCCAAAGCTTCAGCCAAGACAACACTGACCAGTCCTTTGCTGAATGTTTCTGGGGCGACAACCAGTGTCTGACTTATAGCTGCCCCTGACTTGGCAATGCCAAAACCAGCACCTACTGCTGCAAGGCCAATAGCTAAACCAGCTCCTAGCCCCACAAATCCTTGACCAATATCTGTGCCAGACTCAATTCTCATCAATAACATAAAACTAGCAAGTAATCCATATATTCCCAAAGCCTCCGCCAAGACCACACTAACCAAGCCCTTACTGAAGACTTCGGGACGGGCTGCAAGACTGCGAGACAATGAGCTGCCTGCTGCAGCAATACCGAGTCCCGCCCCAAGGGCGGCTAATCCCACACCCAGACTTGCTGCAATACCAAGAAGACCTTGAGCTTCAAGGGTCACGGCACTTATCCGCATTAAAAGCATGAAACTGGCCAACAAACCATAGATTCCAAGAGCTTCTGCTAGGACTACACTTACCAGTCCTTTACTGAATACTTCTGGGGATTCGACCAGTGATTCACTGAGGGCGCCTCCTGCACTGGCTATGCCCAGTCCTGCTCCGAGGGCAGCTATCCCAACAGCCAGACCTGCTCCGATTCCCACATATCCTTGAGCTATATACTCTGTTTCACTTATCCTCATCAGTAGCATGAATCCTGCGAGCAAGCCATAGATTCCTAGTGCCTCTGCCAGTACAACACTTACAAGTCCTTTACTGAAGACTTCGGGGCGTTTACTAAGGCTTTCTGAGAGGGATGCTCCGCTTGAAGCTATACCCAGTCCTGCGCCTAGGCATGCTATTCCGACTCCGAAGCTGGCTGCTATGGCTACGTAGCCTTGACCGAGTACGGTGACTTCTTGGATTCTCATTAAAAGCATGAAACTGGCCAATAGACCATAGATTCCCAATGCCTCAGCTAGTACGACTCCGACCAGTCCTTTGCTGAAGGATTCAGGTGCTGAGACGAGTGCTTTGTTTAGGGCTGAGCCTGTTTTTGATATTCCAGCGCCTGCGCCTAATGCTGCTATTCCTATGGCGAGTCCTGCGCTGATGGCTACGTATCCTTGGGTGATGTTTGTTGCGCTTTCGATTCTCATGAGTAGCATGAAGCTTGCCAGTAGCCCGTAGATTCCTAGTGCTTCTGCTAGTACCACAGGTACGAGTGCTTTGCTGAAGGTTTGGGGTGCTTTGGCTATGCCTGTGCACATGCTTGCCCCTGCTCGCGCAATACCGAGTCCTGCTCCAAGGGCTGCTAGTCCGATGGCGAGTCCGGAGCCGAGGGTTATGAGTCCCTTTGCGTCTGTGTCGATGCTTCCTAGTCGCATTAGAATCATGAAACTTGCTAATAAGCCATAAATCGCAAGAGCCTCTGCCAGCACCACTGCTATCATTGATTTGCTGAAGGTTTCGGGTTTTTCTGCTACGGATCCTACCATGGCGCTTCCGCTGTATCCTATGCCGATGGCTGCTCCTGCAGCCCCTAGTCCTGCTGCTAGTACTGCGCCGAAGGCTGCGTATACTGGTCCGAGCATGTTGTTTCACTGGTTTGTTGTGATTGTTGTGGTTGGTTTGTGTTGTGGTTTGGGTTGTTTGTGTGTTTAGAGGGCACTTACGATTTGAGTTCCTACAAAAGGCTTCCTA
>JABXGU010000857.1 GCA_016550415.1 archaeon
AGAAATTCTTTGAAGCGCATCCAAGTTTTTTTCAAGATCGGCTTAGGACGTGGGAACCGAAGTGGTGGTACCTCCATTACAAGCCCATAGGATTTACCAGGCAAGGTGTGTTGGAGAAGAGCGCCTAATCCAAGTATAATTCCAATAACAATACCAAAGATGATGAAGGCAAAGATTATGCTTCCATACAAGGCCACAGTTCCAAGAATTACAGCAAGTTGAGCAGAACAGGGCACTAAAACGACGAGAAATCCTGCGATGACACGCTCCCTTCGAGTAGTGAGAGTACGGGTACCAAGCACAGCAGGCACATTGCAGCCCATTCCAAGAAGCAGCGGAATAATAGCACGACCATGGAGACCCACTCTATGCATCAATCCATCCAACAGAAAGGCTATACGCGCTAAATACCCACTGTCCTCCATAATAGCGAGTATAATGTAGAAAGTGGCTACATAAGGAATGGCAATAAATAGCCACCCTTGTATGCCCAGTACTAATCCATAATACAGGATAACCTGTAGTAGGTGCCAAGGTACAAATGTCGCTATTCCTCCTTCAAAGGTGGGATTGATAACATCATCCCAGAAGACACCTATAGTTTCACCAAAAATATAGCCAACACCAAAGAGTAGTAACATTGATCCTATGATTAAAAGGATAGCAATTGGAAGCCCAACAATTCGGTGTGTCAAGACAGCGGATATGCGTTCGGTTAGGGGAACTCGTACACCTTTTCCTTTTTGCGCGCGCTCAACAATATAGTTCGCATAATCAAGTCGTTTCTCACCAAGAACTAGCACAATATCAGCGCCAAATTGTTCCTCTAGTTCCTGTCGCAGTTTATCCCCAAGTTCAAGTACTGCCTTTCTGTTTGCCCGTGCTGCTAAACAATGAGAACACGCAGAATAGCCCTCCAATAACTGCTGAGATACTATACGAGGTGGTTGGTCCAAAGGACAAGTATTCAATTTGACTATCCGCTGCTCCAATGCCTTCAATTTTTCCTCAATACCATCAGGGAATATCATCCTTCGTGGTTTCTGCCTTCTACCCTCATGCAATGCAATTCGAGCAGCCACACTAAGTAACAGTTTCAGGTTCTTTCCTTGAATGGCAATAGTCGGTACCACTGGTACACCAAGTAATCGTTGCAGCTTACCTTCATCAATATTAATGCCCATTCGGCGAGCAAGATCCACCTGGTTTAAGCAGATTACCATGGGAATGTCAAATTCCATTAATGCAAATGTCAAGATCAGGTTCCGAGAAAGGTTTGTTGCATCGATGACATTCACAATCACATCAGGTCGTTCTTCCTGGATATAACGTAGTGTTACTTGTTCATCTTCGGTTGTTGGACTGATGATAGTATAGGAGCCAGGCAAATCTACGATTCTTAATCGAGCACCATGCGGTTCTGCTGGTTCTCGGTGATGTCTTCGACCCCAACGTCGCCATCTACGATTTCTAGGCCTACCACCTCGACCTCTGGGACCTGATTTGTGTTCTATTTCATCCTCTGATTGAGACTCAAATTGTCCTTCGGTGACTGGCTGTTCCAAATCCCGATGTTTAGCATGCCATGCTGCCATGAATATGTCACGATATGGAAGGAATACTGTCCCTTCAAGGAGCCCAACTGTGGTGCCAGGATAATTAGATACAATGGCCCCGAGTCCAGTCCAGCTATTGAAAATAACAGACTTTCCTACATTAGGATTCCCAACAAGAGCTATGCGTAACTCTACCTTGCCCCGCAAGTTGCGCTTATGATGTATTCTTCGCTCATTACCCTTGGACATCCTATTTTACTGCCCTCCTTAGGATTAGTCATCATCCTTTCGGATACGCACACGCTTAGCAATCTCGTGGCTTAAGGCAAATTGGGCAGTGCCAACCTCCACAAGAAACGTGTCACCCAATGAAGAAACCTGAACAACACGAATCGGCTCACCTGGTAACATACCTATGGCTGCAATCATTCGTAATACTTCGGGACTTTCATCGCTTATGCAATCGATTATCGCTTCTTCGCCCTCCTCCAAATCAGCCAATGATTTCGAGGGTATTGCTTCTATTGAACCATTCGCGCTAGGAATCGGGTTCCCATGTGGACACGTAGCAGGGTCATCGAGTCTTTCAAGAACTCGATCACATAATTCTGGTGTAAGTAAATGCTCCCATTCACATGCAATCTCGTGAGCCTTCTCCCAACTGACTCCCAACACATCAACTAACAATCGTTCAGCTATCCTATGACGTCTTAACACATCCAATGCCAGACGACGCCCCTTGCTTGTTAGGCGCGCTCCACGACTCTTCTGATATCGGAGGTAACCCTTTGCAGATAATTTCTGGAGCATCTGAGTAACACTTGCAGGGGCCACACCTAACATATTAGCAAGTTCACCAGTCTTCGCATATTCCCCAGGTTTTATGGAGAGAAGTCTTAGAACTGCCTCAAGATATTCTTCGATGCTAGTGCTAGGTATCTCTGTCTTGTGTTTTGGATTTGAACTTACTGTCTTATGATGTGAAGCCTTCTCAGGCTGTTGCGATGAGGGCACCATAGAGACAAAATTTAGGCTCACCTAAATATAAAGTTTTGTATTGCTTGAATGAATTTCATCAAACAATTAAGTACACAAACTTAGAGACTGTTATACCAGGTCAAGCACTTGAGCACTCATAAGAAAATAAAGAACACGAGGGGCTTCAAAGCCCCATCTTTCCGCCACTTCCTCTACTTGTTTGCGATTAGCAGACTTACCTCCAAGGTATAGACGTGAAACCAGGTTTCGAATAACCAGATCATCGTAGGGAAAAATATCCAATTGACGTAGTCCACTAAGGACCGCAAGCTCTGCTGTCCATAACCCAACACCGTGTAACGCAACCAATTCCTGAATGACTACTTCAGGTTTCTTCTGAATCATGGCTTCAAGATCTAATTCGTTAGAATTAATCTTCATAGCAATATTATAGAGATAGGCAGCTTTGTAACCGACATTGCAATCACGTAACTGCCTTTCAGATAATTCAGCAAAGCGCTCAGCATTTGGAAAGCCCCAAATTGTCAAACCATCAAGTTGAAACTTAACACCATAGGCTAGCACGAGGTTCCGTGCCATCTGATTCGCAAAACGATAGCTAACTTGTTGCTGAAGTATTGCCTTAACAAGTGCCTCAAACAGAGTTGGTTGAGTGAAAGGACGCAGACCAATAAGAGGCTCTGCCAAATGTGTTATTACTGGGTCTGCACGTATAGCGGTTATAACAGGCTTAGTATCTATATCCCAGCCTAGCAACCAACCCACCTGTTTCACCAATTTGTCGCTATCTCCCGTCCATGAAGCAGGCCACTCTACGATAAGTTTTGGTCGTTTACCCTTTCGTACCTGAATCACATGTACAGGAACTTCCCCAGTTATCGGAATACATCGGGCAAAATGTCCTGGTATTTTCCACTCAGGAGTTGGCTGGATATCAGGAAAAATCCAGCTATCGACTGTTGCATCCAAATCAAAGGGAGAAGAAAGTACAACTTGACGACACTGCAACTCCATGGTTTGACAACTCAAATTTTGTTAGTTCTATTTTTCTTATTTCATCGTTATTATAGAAGTAACCTTTTTGCTTTTGAGTAATGACTATGTCATAATGAACGGTTGGGTTCGTATATGGAACAACCGACCACAACATTATTACAGTACAAATACCTTTCAGTAATAGTGTAAAAATCTGAGGAGAAAAAGCAATGGAGCTTATCGGCGTTCGAGAATTAATGTCCCGTAAACAAATGGAAGCCAGTGACGTCATGCATTGCTTTTTGGGTCTTCGCAACCTGGAAATCGATGTCTACTTCTATTTACTAAAAGGAGCAGCTACCGTGAAAGATATGGCAGTGGCACTGGGAAGAAATCGTAGCTCCATTCAAAGAGCCATCCAGAACCTTGTACAGCGAGGATTTGCCAGCCGCCGTTCACGCACACTACGCAAAGGGGGCTACGTGTACGTATATGAGGGTGTCAGCCTTGCCACTGTGAAGAAATTAATCAAAGAGGCACTCGATTCCTTCTATAAACAAATAGAGAATTTTCTTGATCAATTATGGGCAGAAACTAAAGAATCCGGTTGAAGTAGAACACAGCTCTTGGTTGTCTTTTATATTAAGGAATAACTTTGGGCGATTATAATATGGTTGTGCGCTGTAGTGGCACTATCGTTACCTTTTTATTATAGTTTGTAAATCGATAGGATAATCGTGAAGATAGGTGCTAAATAAATGGCGAATATCAATTGCCCTTTCTGTTCCAA
>JABXGU010000095.1 GCA_016550415.1 archaeon
CACCCAGAGATAGGTGCCCGTTTCTGTATCGACCAAGTAACAATCACCATCCCCGAATTCTTTTAGGAAGGGTGATGGCACTTTTACAAGTCTATCATGTTGAATATGGTACTTCTCCATCCTGGTCATGTTTTCTCCACCAACTTTTTGCATTGTCCAGATAAGAAATCAAATTTGCTTTTCTTCTTTATAACTTTCCTTTTTCTACAGGTTTTGTCGGCAGACTATTAAGCGCCAGATTCACATTGCGAAGAGACCTCACTATGCCTTCAAAATCGGTCTCTTCACCTTCTCCAATTAGAATCATTCCCCTGCTAGAATTAGCCATAATACGGGAAGGAGATAATGTTGGTGAGAAAATCGTAACTGCTTGCCGCAAAACAAAATTCAAGCTCATCAATGGTGATATTCTCGTAGTGGCGCAGACAATAGTCTCACGTGCTGAGGGTCAAGTTGTGAATTTGAAGAATGTCACCCCTTCATCTCAAGCATTAAAGTTGGCAAAAGAATTAGATAAGTCTCCAGAACTAGTCGAGGTTATTCTAAGAGAATCGAAGCATGTTGTTCGTGCTGAACAAAATCATCTTATCGTTGAGACACATCATGGTTTTGTTTGTGCCAATGCCGGCGTTGACGCTTCAAATGTACAAGGTAATGATTTTGTTACGCTCCTTCCAAAGGATCCTGATTATTCTGCACAGCAAATTCGGAATGAAATAAAAGAAGCCTTCGATGTGGATGTCGCTGTAATAATTTCAGATACACATGGGCGACCATTCAGGAATAGTGCCATCAATATTGCAATTGGAACATCTGGTCTAGCTCCGATAAAGAATTATGTTGGACAGACAGATCTCTTTGGCTACAGGTTACGAACAACTTCTGTGGCGGTGGCTGATGAACTAGCTTCAGCAGCTGAACTACTGATGGGTGAAGCCAACGAAGGCATTGCTGTTGTCATAATCCGTGGCTATTCTTACCAACACTCTGAGGCATCAGCTCGAGAATTGATTCGTGATTCCAATCTTGATATTTTTCGACGGTGACAATTATGCAAAAAACAAGAAAGCAAATTCAAAGGGTTGGTATTGCATCAGCAGAGCCTGAAGGATGGGAAACAAGTCGCTTAGCCGCAGCTATTCGTAAACGAGATGTTGACTGCATAATTTTTGATGTAACGGAAACAATAGTTCGTGCTGGAGGCAATAGGCCGCGTGTCCAATATCGTGAACATGATTTGACCACATTGGACGGTATTCTTTCTCGCGCAGTGCCAGGTGGCTCACTGGAACAAGTCATTCTACGGATGGACACATTACATTGCCTTGAAAAAATGGGCATCCCGATAATGAACCGACCAGGAGCAATTGAGAAGTCGGTGGACAAATACTATACTCTTAGATTACTGGAAATGAAGGGTGTACCTGTTCCCCGAACCGTCGTTACCCAATATGCTCGTGATGCACTCCGTGCATTCCGCCAGTTCAAAGATGTGGTTGTCAAACCTCTTTTCGGTTCCGGTGGCGTTGGCATGACTCGCGTCACAGACCATGAAATAG
>JABXGU010000096.1 GCA_016550415.1 archaeon
AGGAGTGAAAGGTAAAGCAACTCCGCCTTTTCCTCATTATTTTCTTCGAGTTCATCGATTCTTTGCTCAATGTTTTCTGCGATTTCTTGGGCATATTGATCGATTAATGGACCCGCGACCTCGTGCAGGTCAAGGTTTTGGCTTCCGATTTTTCCTAAAAGATATCCCCAAAGAAAGGTCTTTATTGGGAATAACTGGGCTTCCTGCTCGGCAGCTGAGAGGGATCGAAGTTTTGGTACTTGTAACGGGAACACGGCTCTATAGAATTTCTGAATCCCGCCTCGGTAATATTCTTCTCGAATTTTTGTAATCAGGTTTTCTTCCTCAAGACGTTTTAGGTGGTAGCTGATTCGGCTTTTGCTCAAACCTAACATTTTTGCTAACTCGCCGAGAGAGTGCTCATCTTCTGTTAAGTGTCGTAAAATACTAGCAGTAATGGGGTGAACAAGCATAGATGCTGACTTGGGCTGTTTGATAGACCGAGTTTGTATTCGAGGAACATCTTTCAGAGTCTTCACTTCCGCGTTTTTGTGCTAATTTATAAAGCTTATAAAAGACAGGAAAACACTTATATCTAATACTGTAAAACTTTTAACGGTTATAAATTTGACGGTTGAATAATTTACGGTCAAATTTTTCCAAGTTTATTGCAGATGCTGGTTTGAGTGCAGGGCTAAAATTTTCCTCCACACGAAATATTCCTGGCAAACCATCTGCGAATACACCCACTAAGGAGATAAATGTAATGTCGGCTAAACTGGCAATCTTAGGCGCAGGACACGGAGGTCAAGGGCTAGCAGCCTATCTTGCACTTGCTGGTCACGAAGTAAGTCTTTACAATCGATCAAAATCCCGACTGCGCCCAATACAAAAACAAAAGGGAATTCATGTTGAAGGCGTAGTCAACGGTTTAGGTCAGCTGGCCAGTTATACCACTAGCATTCGAAACACGCTTTCTGACGTAGATTTTGTTTTTCTTGTGGTTCCTGCATCCGCGCATCCCGATTTAGCCAGAAAATGTGCACCATATCTAACACCTGAACAACTGGTTGTACTAATTCCGGGTCGAACGGGCGGTGCATTGGAGTTCTCGACCATAGTGGAGAGAATCACAGGTTGGCGACCAATAATTGCAGAGGCTCAAACATTTCCCCTTGTAAGTCGTGTGATAGAGTCAGGAAAAGCTCAAATCTCAGCCATCAAGGCTGAACTTCCAGTTGCTGCTTTCCCAGCAAAACACACCAAAATGGTTTGTAATCTGATTTCGTCCATTCTCCCAAATGTCCGAGTTGCTGAAGATGTACTTGAAACAGGCCTTTCTAATATTGGTTCTGTTTTTCATCCAGCACCTCTGATTCTTAATATTGGTCGCGCTGAAACCACCAATGGTCAATATAATCACTATCTGGAGGGTGTCTCGCCTTCGGTTGCATGTTTCCTCGAGCGTATCGATGCCGAAAGAGTTGCCGTGGGAAACGCCTTTGGAAAGAACATCCTTTCAGCCGCTGAGTGGCTACGAACCGTCTACCAAGCTGAAGGAAACACCTTGTATGAGTGCTTACACACGACTTCCTGTTACCAAGGATTGGGTGCCCCCAATACATTGAATCATCGGTATCTCTTTGAAGATGTGCCAACCGGATTAGTGCCTATTGCTGCATTGGGTGAACTAGCAGGCGTACCCACTCCTACTATTCGAACAACGATTGCTATGGCTTCACAGTTATGTAGCCGTGATTTCTGGCGAGAAGGACGTAATGCAGAGACTCTTGGAATTACACATCTTTCTCCAACTGAATTACTGATGTATGTGTGGGATGGCTCTCTTGAAGCCCTTGAAATTGCCGAAGAACTGGCATTAGTCCAAGAAGAAATGGAGGGAGTGGATTCCGAATGACCAAAATGGACAAATCAACAAAAGCAAACAAACTCATTCTGGGTGCGTGTTTAGGGAATTGTGTCCATGTTGCTGGGACGCTTAATTTCTTGCAACTAGCAAAAGCCAAAGGATACCAAACGAAGTTTCTAGGACCTGCAACTCCTATCCCTTCAATTCTCGATGAGGTAGAAAAAACCGATGCTCCAATTATCGGGCTAAGCTACCGACTCACACCTGCCGCCGGTTATCGATTGACACAGAAGCTCAAAAAAGAAGTAAACAAACGGAATCTTAGAAATCTAACCTGGCTCTTTGGAGGAACAACTACCGTTACCAAAGAAGTACGCAAAGTGGGGTTCTTTGACTATTACTTTGATGGCAATTCAACCGATGAAGACGTCCTCATGTTTTTAGCTGCTGACTGTAACCCGCAAAAGTTAGCAGAAAAGGTTCAGTCTAAGAATCATGCAACCTATGCCACAACGTTATTGGCAAGGATAGCTGAACGATATCCTTGGCCAGTGATTCGGCATCACTTTGGTCTACCAAGCTTACAAGAAACGATTCAAGGAATCGAAAAAATTGCCGACGCTAAATGCTTAGATATTCTCTCCATTGGTCCCGATCAAAACGCTCAACAGTTCTTCTTCCGCCCAGAAGAAATGAAAGACACCGTTGAAGGTGCTGGTGGTGTCCCAATTCGCACAAAAAAGGATCTTCGTGCAATGTTTAATGCTTCACAGCGGGGCAACTATCCTCTTCTCCGCTGCTATAGTGGCACCCAAGATCTTCTGAAATGGGCCAACCTTCTCCGCAAAACCATCCGCAACGCCTGGGCTGCAACACCCATTAACTGGTATAGTGTTCTCGATGGGCGAAGCACACGCCCATTAACAGATGCCATCCAAGAGAATATGAACAACATTGCCTGGCATGGCAAACATGGAATCCCCGTCGAAGTCAATGAACCGCACCATTGGAGCCTCCGGCAGACACATGATACTATCGCCGTGGCATCAGCATTTTGGTCAGCGTTCATTGCAAAATCCCTTGGCGTACAACACTACATAGCGCAATTAATGATGAATACCCCACTCAGGACATCACCTGATATGGATCTTGCGAAAATGTGGGCCAAACTTGCCCTAGTCGAATCATTACAAGATAACTCCTTCCAAGTCATTCGGCAAGTACGGGCTGGACTATTCAGCTTTCCTGTGGACCTCGATGCGGCCAAGGGTCAATTAGCAGCTTCAGCATACACCTCAATGATGTTACAACCCGCAATCGTTCATGTTGTAAGCTTCAGTGAAGCCGATCATGCGGCAACCGCCGATGATGTAATTACAAGCTGCAAGATTGTCCGGCAAGTAATCAAAGAATGTAGAAGCGGCACTCCAAATCCATGGCTAGATCCACAAATTATTGCACGGAAAGAACAACTGGTAAGCGAAGCGAGCCTTCTTCTAAGGGTGCTAGCCCAGCTTCCAGAAGACAAAACACCTCATCCACTATTGAACCCCACAACCTACAAACTAGCCATAAAGCGAGGAATTCTAGATGCCCCTGGTTTGAAAGGTAACCCCCTTGCACGTGGACGACTACAAACCCAAATGATGGAGGGAGCCTGCTATGCCGTAGATGAGAATGGTGAAATCCTCTCCGAGTCCACCCGTCTAGAAGAACTTGTTCCCAAGAAACTAGCCTTTTTAGAGGTACGAGAAAAACAACATGAAAAGTTAGTGCACCAAATTGATTGAAGAAGTAGATTTAGGACCTAAACATCACTGTCAATGTGGCATTCCGCTACCGAACGAGGATGATATTTGCGTTGCGTGTCTGCCTCCCCAATTTCGTATGACCATTGGTCGACAAGCCATTTGGTATCAACCAATTCTTGAAGAGTCAAACGAATAACACATCATCCAATTCGATACACTGAATCCAATCATCTTTGACGTCTTTGGCATTTCACATGTTCGACTTCGAAACCATCGCTGAATTGCATATAATGCCCAGAAAAACCGCCTGCCTAGAGAACGTTTAGACTCTAGCAGATATTGAAGGCGAGGATATTATCCGGAACTAACAGAGAAGACTTATCGAATTCTTCTTCTATGAAAGAAATATACACTGACAACAATTATTGGAATTCCAATAATTAATCCCGAAATCATTGCGATTACGATTGGCGAACCCGAGCAGGGATTAGTGATGCGCGGGAGGATTGGGTGGTCAATAAAGAAAATGTTGCGGAAGCGCTCCTATTGCCTTCTCCATATTGCCATTCATTCGGCTTCTCATCTCCATCCTTATCTTAGCCTTGTTGTGATACTTTAATGTTAAGAAAAAGAGGGACCAACACCTGAATAAGCTGCAGTCGCAAAGAGTGCATTACGTTTGAATGGTATTCCACCTGTTTCAGTCTGGTGTTCTTGTATTGACTTGAAAGCATCTGCCTTTATGGCGTCAGTAATCACATCACTGTTTTTACCCTTGACTGGCCATTCATAGTCCATCATCTCTTTCCACCAGAAATCAAGCGTATCATAAGTAAAGGAAGCAATTCGGGTATAAACTCGGATATCCTGAAAACCGGCTTCTGATAAGATTTTTTTCCATCCCTTCTCGTTCTCAGTGGAATAATTGCGTTTACTCTCAATTGAATTCGCTGAGAGGAACTCATACATCCAATCAAGATCCTCCTGCAGAAGCCAGGTACTGATGCCCAACTTCCCTCCAGGCTTTAGAAGCCTACAAATTGACTGCATCAGCTCATCTGGTTTCTTGTACTTAAGAGTCTTAAAGTCAAAGTAATCATTCCAACCAATGAATCCAGCAGTAACACAATCAAAGGAGTGCTCCTCGAAGTTAGCCTCACGAGCATCCATAAAGTGCACCACTGAATTACCAATCTTACATCGCTTAATCTCCGCACTGGTTCTTTTCGCACAATGCTCGCACGTTTCTACACCAATAACTTGTCCTGGTTTTCCAACTTTTTCCGAAAGGGGATAAAGAACTGAACCGCCGCCGGTGCCAATGTCTAAAACACGCTGTCCCTCCTGAATATCTAGGAGGTCAACAAGAATCCTGCCAAAGATATCCCAAAACCCGCCCCATGTCCTGGGCTTTAGCTCATCTACAGACAACAAACTATTCAATTCAGATAACCCCACAATCATTCGAGTTTGAATATAATTAAACCTATGTTATTCGGTAATCAAAAAATCTCAATAACGCAGCAAGGAATACTCATATTGTGATGCAAATCATCATTTTTCCTGTCATTAGCTAAAAACAGCATATACGTCTTCAAGACCAAAGTAAGAGCCACTAAGCATACTTGTCCTAAATTAACCGTTGGCTTAGATCGTTTCTGAGAACCATTGACCCCTGTAACTGTATTGTCTGCTTTACTTCTTTCACAACCAGCGATTTGAGGGCATCAATCCCGCATTTTATTGGATTGGCAACAGTTTTCAATAATCCTTCCAGTTCACCGAAGAAGACAGATCCGGTATTGCCCAACAATAACTTGTCAATCTTCATTTCGTATCGGAGTGTTACTGGATAGGATACATCAGGTGGGCCTTCATATGATGGGATGTACTTGTAACCCAACATGGGGCGCTCATTCATCTTTTTTTCTGCAACTTCGCAGACATTCTTGCTTTGTTCCTTCAGCGGTCCGATCTCGAGACCAAATATTATGTTTCCAAGAAACGATGTTTGGCACCGCATTTTTCCTTTTGAAAGTGTTTCAATTGGTGGTATGTCACCATACATTTTGGGCATTCCAGAAAGTTCACGTCCAGTTACGATTGGTAGTCCATGATCTTCAAATAATATGAGATAATAATCGCCATCAACATGATCTTTCTTTCCATCAAACCTCGCAGCAACTCTTACTGATGCTACATTATACCCCTGCCCCGCCATGAAGGAAACCCCATCATAATAGGAGAACATCACTCCTACGAGGGGTTCCTGTGCAACAGTGTAACAATCAGGTAAGAGGGGTATTATCGAATCCGCATCTGTCAAATATTGAAAACCTAAAGAGTGGACCTTTCCATAGAAAGACCGCATACCTTCTTTCCGATCACCAACTGAACCCATAATCAATGGCATCATATAGAATTTATCAGAATCCAGCTTCATGCCCAATCACCATCCTTTTCACTAAAACTATTGAAACTGGTCCCTTTTGCGTCATTAACGACACTCGGTAGGGAATACGCCAAAGTCTTATTAAAACCTTTAAAAAAGGAGTTTCTAGATTTTTGCAATAGCACTTGGGGATTCAAATGAAAATTAGCATTGGTATCGAACCTCAT
>JABXGU010000858.1 GCA_016550415.1 archaeon
AACTCTCCGTGAGCACCAGCTGCTGGTTGTAAGGAGAATTGTTCCATACCTGTTATTTCTGATAGTATCTGTTGTAGATTATAGAGGATTTCCAGGATTCCTTGTACAGTAGTTATGTCTTGCAAAGGATGCGCATTAGCAAAATTTGGATGTGTTATTAATCGCTCATTTATTGGTGGATTATATTTCATTGTACAGCTACCAAGAGGATACAGTCCTAAATCGATGCAATAGTTCATCTGAGAAAGACGGATGAAATGCTGGAGAACACTGGGTTCTGATAGTTCTGGGAGTGCTGGTGGGTTTTGGCGTCGAAGTTTTTTCGGAATCTTCTTCAAGGGGTCTGGCAAAGCAGCGTGTATATCTTTTGCAACTGCAGGTAATGAGTAACCAATGGTTCCGATTCTGGTTCTCTCGAAGACGAGTTTTTCATCCCAATCTGCTTGTCGAAAAGCTGTCATGATTCAGGCCACCTCCAAACTATGCTGTAGGGCCGCAACCAACTGGTCAATGTCCTCCTTTGTGTGAACCTCAGTCACACAAACTAGCGCAGACTCTCCTAATTTTGGAAAATTCCTGTTCAGCGGAATGCCGCCCAATACAAGTTGTTTTTGCACTCGCTTCAAAACATCTTGAATTTTAAAGGTGGTTTTAGTTGAACCTTCTCCACTCTCCAGTGATAGAACGAATTCCTTAAAATGCGGTGCAGTAAAACGCGGTGCTCGAACTCCATCAATATCTGCAAGCTGACTTTCCGCATAGTGACGTAACTGAAGAATCTGTTCTCCTAGCTGGTTAAGACCACTTGGACCTAACAGACACAAATAAATCGCTGCAGTTATAGCACACAATGCTTGGTTTGAGCAGATATTTGATGTTGCCTTTTCACGACGAATATGCTGCTCCCTTGCCTGAAGCGTCATCACGAAACCACGTCGGTCACCATTTGAAGTTGAAGTCATCCCAATTATACGACCTGGCAACTGCCGCAAAAGATGTCTGTCATCTCGACAAGCAAATAATCCAAGTAATGGACCTCCAAAGTTAACTGCACTTCCCAGCGGTTGTCCTTCTCCAATTACGATATCTGCGCCATAACTTCCAGGTGGGCGGATAACTCCGAGGGAAATCGGGTCAACCCCGACCACCAGTTGAGCACCTCCATCATGTGCAATCTCTGCAATCGCTTCAACCTCTACCTCCAAATACCCCAGATATGCAGGATTTTCAATGTATACTCCAGCAGTATCCTTGTCCATTATCCCTTTCAGTTGCTCTAAATCTATGTTACCACTTACAGAGTCACACGCTATCTCTTTCATCTTTAACTGGGCAGGTTTAGTGTATGTGTTGAGTACCTTTCTTCGGTACGGTGACATCAACTCTGGAACAAGGAATTTGTGCCTTTGGGTCACCCGACTTGCCATCAAAGCAGCTTCGCCCAAAGCGCTTGCCCAATCATACATTGAAGCGTTTACTATGGGTAGATCCACCAATTCAGCAATCAAACTCTGATATTCGAACAGAGCTTGCAGCATACCTTGACTAATCTCAGGTTGATATGGTGTATATGCGGTAAGGAATTCTGTTCGTTCTACAATAACTCGCACCACTTCGGGAATCAAATGGGACCAAACGCCACCTCCGAGGAAACTGGTTAGTTGAATTGTATCACTATTTTTTGCCAATAACATCTCAATGTGACGGATAACCTCCGTTTCAGAAAGTCCGTCCGGTATATTCAGGGAACTCTTTAACTGAAACTTTGATGGTACGTCGTTGAATAGTTCATCAATACTGGATACACCCAGCTCAGCAAGCATTTCAGTTTCTTGCTTACCAATATTTGGTAAAAAGGCATGGCAAATTTTAGGCAATGGAATCTACCTCATACTTGTTCGCACGTGATTAACAGAAATAGCTTTCTCCGCAACCGTACAAATAATCTACTCATTTCTGAGTAGTTACTATTATAAGGAGACTTCAACTTAAAACGCAACTTCAAAGGAGGCAAAGACATGTCTGGTAAACCAGCCAACTCTTACTTCACCACAAAAAGTTTAACATTCACTGCAATCATGGCAGCTCTAGGCACTGCCCTTGCAGTATTATCTATCGAATTAATGCCTTTGGCGCCAACGCAAATCAGCATTGACCTCAGCCATCTTGGGACCTTCCTTGTCGCCATTCCTGGTGGGCCAATCCTTGGGGCAATCGCGGGTGCAATCGTAGGCATATACCCTGGCTTCGCCTTTGGTTACACACATGGAACAATGGGTATCCTAGGTCTTGTGAGTCTTCCAATAGGTAAGGCGATGACTGGTGCTTTCTGTGCAATAACACAACATTATCTAAAACGCCCACTCATCTCGGTCATAGTAGGTTACGTGCCAGAATGCCTCTTCACACTCTGGCTTTTTGCAATGGTATGCCCAGCCGTGCTAGGATGGGACCTCTACCTGTCGCTTGTAATTATTGGAATTCCAATAATGATAAAGGCATGGATCGAAATCCTTGCCATGGCATTCTTAATGGAGAGCATCTTCCTCTCACGAGGGATTGTTCACATGCTGCGAACCATCTTTCCCAACTGGGATTACATCCCTCTAACCGAACTTTAGTCCATCCAAAAACGAATGCCAATACTAAGTAGTCTATTCGAATCACCCTACTCTGATAAATAGGCAGGGAAGACCTCAGTGGCATCCTCGGGTAGAGGGTAAAACTTTTATTGAAGTGCAAGGATTGCGGAGACGATTTATCCTAACGGAGTAACCAGAATATGGCACAACTTCAAGGGGTTCCGGTGCTAATCCTTAAGGAAGGCACGGAACGAGCTAGGGGCCGCGACGCCCGTCATAATAATATCATGGCTGTGCGAGCATTATCAGATGCAATACGCACATCGCTTGGCCCCCGTGGTCAAGATAAGATGCTAGTTGACAGCCTTGGCGATGTCACTATTACTAACGATGGTGCCACAATCCTTGATGAGATTGAAGTGCAGCATCCTGCTGCGAAGATGTTAGTGCAGGTTGCTAAGGCTCAAGATGCAGAGACTGGTGATGGTACAACCTCAGCAGTGGTTCTTTGTGGTGAACTGCTAAAGCAGGCACAAGGTCTTATTGAGAGCGGAGTTCATCCTACTGTAATCATCGCTGGTTTTCGAAAGGCTGTGGAACAAGCTGAGAAAATCCTTGGTGGATTGGCAATCGATTGCACAATGGAGGAACGTAAGAAGCTATTACAAGTTGTTATGACTTCAATGGCTAGCAAACTCATTGTTGAAGCCAAAGACTTCCTCGCCCCAATCGCTGTTGATTCAGTTTTACAAATTGCTGAGACAACAGAGCGGGGTATTATCGCAGACATTGACAATGTAAAGGTTGAGAAAAAGGAAGGAGCGTCTGTTCGAGATACGCAACTTGTTCGTGGCGTTATTATCGATAAAGAGGTTGTTCACTCTGAGATGCCAACGCGTGTCAAAGGGGCAAAACTAGCACTAATCAATGCATCCATGGAAGTGGAAAAAACAGAGATGGATGCCGAAATCCGGATATCTGATCCTGAACAAATGAAAGCTTTTCTTGATGAAGAAACTCGGATGCTCAAAGGTATTGCTGAAACAATTAAGGGAATAGGTGCAAACGCAGTCTTTTGCCAGAAAGGCATAGATGATAAAGTTCAGCATTATCTTGCGAAAGAAAAAATCTTGGCGGTTCGCCGTATCAAAAAGAGTGATATGGAGGCTCTAGCACGAGCCACAGGTGGCCGCATTGTCTCCTCAATTGACCATCTCACCAAAGAAGACCTTGGAGAGTGTGAAATTGTAGAGGAGAGAAAGGTCGGTGAAGACAAAATGGTCTTCGTCGAAGGCTGCAAGGATCCCAAGTCCGTCAGCGTCCTCATTCGTGGCGGTACAGAACGTGTCGTGGACGAAGCAGAACGCGCCTTTCATGATGCAATCTGTGTTGTAAGGGACGCCATCGAAGATGGCAAAATTGTACCCGGCGGTGGAGCACCCGAAGTCAGAGTTGCATCAGGTCTGCGTGAATATGCTTCTTCACTTAAGGGTCGTGAGCAAATTGCTGTCAATAAATTTGCAGATGCTATAGAAATTATTCCCAAAACTCTTGCTGAAAATGCAGGACATGACCCAATCGATATCATTGTTGCTCTTCGTGCTGAACATGGCGCTGGGAAGTCTCTCATGGGTGTCGATGTACTAGCTGGCAAAACCAAAGATATGTTGAAGGCTGGTGTTCTCGAACCACTTCGAGTGAAGATACACGCCATACGTTCAGCCACAGAAGCCGCTTCCCTTATACTTCGTATCGACGATGTAATAGCAGCAAAGCGAAGTCCAGTACCTGCAGGACCCCCAGGCGGAATGGGCGGTATGCCCCCAGGAATGGGTGGTATGCCACCTGGTATGATGTAAACATGCGCCCGCCCTAAACGGGCGCTAATCCCTTTCTTTTTCTATAACTGTATACCAGATATAGGTGGGTTAACAAATGACAAATCAGGTTTCAGTTGAAGTATCTGGTATAGGCTTCTCGGCAGGACACTTTGTCAGTGAAGGTGGGAAATGCGAGCAGCTTCACGGTCACAACTATCAAGTTGGTGCTCGTCTTACTGGAGAAGTGGGGTCTCAGGGAATGGTCATTGATTTCCGTATTATTAAACAACACCTTCGTAAGTTTTGCAAGGCTTGGGACCACAGGGTTCTTTTACCAGCTCACTCTGAACAAATCCATATTTCTACAAAGGGTAGCCAAACCCAAGTGACTACTCCCAGCGGAACATACAGCTTCCCGACAAATGATGTTCTGATTCTTGATGTCGTTGAAACAACTGCAGAGGAACTGGCTAGGTTACTCTGTCAACAGCTCAAAGATGATTTGCAACATGATTTTCCAAATATCCGGGAAATCACTATTTGGGTTGCAGAAAGTGTTTCCTCTCGAGCCCTGGTTACGTTGACGTTGTAGTTATTTCAGATACTTGTACTCGTCGCTGACGAATGCGACCAATAATGGTTGCTGCAAGTGGAAAAAGCAGTGAAAGGGGAAGGAGAAGAATCAGGATTTTTTCTGGAAGGAACATAAAATCCACTGAATTTACAATGACCGGTGGAGCAAAGAGTCTCAACAGAACTAATGGGTAAAAACAGAAGTATGACACAATAGTTATGCAAATGAATCGTAGCACTGTGGAACCAATTGAGTATACAGCCATTCTTGAAAGGGAAGGGGCTGCTGCTTTAGCAGTGAGAGTTGCTTCAGATTCCGGATCAACCCGAAACAATCGGTCCACATAGGCATTGAGTCGTCGAATCTCATGAATATCCTCCAACTCCGCTAATCGCTCACGACGTAATAATTTCTTTTCAATAACTTCTCGCATAATCCTAAATGCATCTGAACCCAACATTCGTTGAAGCACCCTAGGGATTGGTACTTCATGGCGCGGTCCAGGTACTTGTTGCCGTGCATCATCTCGAAGTCTTACAAGTTGCCGCTTAAGCTGTTCTTCACGCAATGCTGGGGGCTCAAGTAGAGAATAGAAGTATACTACTTGATATGACGCTTCCAGATAGATGAAGCACATCATTGCCACAAGGAAGAAATCTGAAAGGATAAAGGTCAATGGATCCGCCAAGGGGACAATGGTCGTACTCCACCCGATATGGAAGTATTCTCCGGAAACATTAGGAAGATTAAGTATAGATCCAGCTGCTCCCAGTATAGCTAGACCTAACATTGAGAAGAAACAAGTTGTCGTTAGGCGACCACTTATACGGAAAAGAGATAGGATTCCTACAATCAAAGTCACAAAGATGAGTAATTGGAAACCCAGGAAGTAGATACTACTTAGGAAGTATGGAATCGCTTCTAGGGGGCTTCGAGTTAGACTAAATCCCAATGCTTGGAAATATGCCTCGCCCATCCTTTGGAGATTATCCATATTAATGCCAGGCACAAAATGCTGTCCGATAGTAAATCCAATCAATGCTGCAACTAGAGTAAGGAGCATGATTGCCAGAGCTATGATATTCCGTGTCTCATTGGCAAATTCAGCAAGTGCAGTAAAGACTCCTGCCTGACCATCTAAACACCACACAGAAGCATCCAGATTCCACAGAATTATCGCTATAAATCCAATGAAGGCTACAACGGCAACTGCTCGTAGTGCCCAGAGCATTGTTCGCGTCATAGATTTTTCACCTTCATTTCAATTCTCCTTTTCTTATACAACAGCAATTCTCCTTTTCTTTGCCTTCAAATATTCACTAAGTATTGTAGGAAGGATGTCACCGGGGCCAACTGGGAGAAGCGGGACCTTAACTCGACGCAGACTCTTAGCAAGTGTGGCACGTTCTGCAAGGAGCCTGTGGACAAGTGCTTCACCGATGGCGCGTTCAATAGGTGTCAGGTAAATTTCTAAAATTTCAAACCAAGGACCAAATGGGGCAATGATTATGGCTTGGTGTTTGTAGCCGCGTATTAATTTGATACCCTTTACTAGACGCTTCTGATTCGATTCACAATCGGAGAGGATTATAAAGAAACAATTTTTCTTAACACGTTTGGCGAGGTATTCGATAGCTGCGGTTAAATCGAATTCTCCTTCTGGTTTGATAGTTGCTAAAACATCAAGGAAGCGTTGGTAATGAGCCTCACCAAGTGCTGGTTTAAGGTAGACTTGTTGTTTTGTTGACCAAGCGAGTAAGCCAACATGGTCTTTTCGTTCCATAGCGGACCTGCTAAGCATAAGTGCTGCTCGAATAGAAAATTCCAGCTTACTATTCTCAGGACGACCTGCTCCCATAGTGGTTCCGGTATCAAGGATGACGAATACTCGCATGTTCCTCTCTGTCTCATATTGTCGCATCATCAACTTACTTGTTCGAGCCGATGATTTCCAATCAATGCGGCGATACTCATCACCTGAAAAATATCTACGTATGCCAACAAAGTCAGTTCCCATACTCATCTGGCGAGTTTTGTGAATTCCAAACAGGAATCCAATTCGTCTTTTTTGTGCAAGACTCTCCATTATGCGGACATCTTGAACACTCGGATAAACAAGCAACTCATCATAATTTTCTGCAGAAATCTCTTCGAAACGAAACTCCAACCGGTCATAAATATGAAATTTTGTAGGTCCAATTGTATATTTACCTCTCAGACGACTTTGAAGAATATAGGAAAACTTGATTTCTTTACCTGGGTCAATACGTGTTCTAATGGCGTTACTACCAAGTACTAATCGGAAGACTTCTGGATAAACATCATAGACATGAATGGAATCTATTCTGGTTGATCCTGTATTTTTGACTTTGAGTTTTACATGTATGAAATCGCCTTGAAAGAAATTTGGCTTATCTATTTCACGGGTGACTTGGATTGCCTCAATAGGAATCGTGAGTTGAAAATAGGGCGAAGTGGCAACTGATCCTATTATCAGAAATATTCCCAGTAGTGTCAGGAAATAGTTAGTGAAAGCGAAGCCTGCGACTAGAATGAAGACCCCCAGAAGGAGAACTGTTCTACCTCGCCCAGAGAACACTTGTTGAAACGCCCCACATTAATCAATCTAAGCTGAGGGTGCACTAATTTGTCTGAGAATCCGGTCAATCACAGCATGGACAGAAGTTCCTTCCAGTTCTGCTTCTGGCTTAAGGACAAGACGATGATTTAGAGTGTGGTAAACTAGCATCTTTATATCATCAGGTGTGACGAAATCACGACCATTGATGGCTGCATGGGCTTTCGATGTTTCGAGCAGGACAATGGACGCACGTGGTGACCCCCCAATGAGGATTTGAGGATCATTCCGTGTTCGCACTACAATATCCCGTATGTATGACATAAGATAAGGCTCAACGAATACGCTTTTTGCACCATTTTGCATCTGGATGATGACGCCTGGATCAACAACAGGTTCTATATCAATTTCCTCTGGTTCGTGGCGACGGCGAAGTATTTCAACCTCTTCTGAATCGGATGGGTAGTCTACGTGTAGTTTGAAGAGAAATCTGTCCACTTGTGCTTCCGGAAGAGGGTAGGTTCCCTCTAGTTCAATGGGGTTTTGTGTTGCCATTACCATGAAGGGGGCAGGTAGGGGCAAGGTGGAACCTTCAATGGTGACTTGTTTTTCCTGCATTGCTTCAAGGAGGGCAGATTGGGTTTTAGGTGGTGAACGGTTAACCTCATCAGCAAGGACAATGTTGGA
>JABXGU010000859.1 GCA_016550415.1 archaeon
ATCTGAAGGATAGCGAGAATACCATTTCACATGAAGGTAAAATATAGTGATGAAAATCAAACCTGTTGAAAATTGGAAATGGATTGGTGACTGGATAGGCAGAAGAGCATCACTCACTCCACAGAAAGAAGCACTTCTTGACGCCATAGATGAGAAACGGTACACATACAGCGAATTAAACAACAGAGGCAATCAACTAGCTAACCTCCTCTCTAAAAAAATCGGCATAGAAAAAGGTGACCGAGTTGCCTTTCTCTTAAATAATCGTCTAGAATGCCTTGACGCCTTCACTGCTTGCGGAAAACTAGGCGCTATCCTAGTCCCCCTTAATGTTCGTCTTGCTCCACCAGAGCATCAAGAATACATCAATAACATCAATCCCAAAGTCCTAATCTATGAGCAAGCCTTTGACGCTGTAATAGAACAGCTTCGCCCTCACACTCCAAGCATCACTCACTACCTTCACATAGACGCCTCAAAGCTTAGAGGAACACAATCATACTCAAACGAAATCTCCAAACAAGCTATCACGTGTCCTCCACATCCAGCAGTTCACTTTGAAGACCCATTCTTCATCTTACCAACAGGCGGAACCACTGGTCTACCAAAAGGTGCAGTTCTTTCCCACCGGCACATCTTCTGGAATGCAATCAACACCATTGTCACTTGGGGTATCGGACCCAACGATGTCTGCCCAATCATCTTCCCCCTCTTCCACACGGGAGGATGGAACGTACTCACAATTCCACTAATCCACGTTGGCGCACGAATGATATTCTGGTCAAAATTCGATGCTGTAGATACACTACGCCGCATAGAAGAAGAAGGCTGCACAATCATCATCGGTGTGCCAACAATGTTCCAACTGATGATTAACACCCCCCAATTCGCATCAACAGATTTCAGCTCTGTCCGCTTCTGGCTCTCTGGAGGCGCACCCTGCCCAATACCCATCATGGAAGAATTCTGGAAACGGAATAACCAAGAATTTGCTATGGGCTATGGACTCACTGAAGTAGGTCCAAACAATTTCTATATGCCTAAGAATAGCTCGAAAGTGAAATCCTTGTCTGTGGGATTACCATTCTTTCATAATGAAGTGCGTATTGTAGACGATAACCTTGCAGATGTGGCTCAAGGTGAAATTGGCGAATTACTGTTACGTGGTCCCCATTCTTTTAGTGGGTATTGGAATAATCCTAAAGCAACGAAGGAGACTATCGAACCTGATGGTTGGGTGCACACTGGGGATCTTGCTCGCCAAGATAAAGATGGCTTCTTTTACATTGTTGGCAGAAAGAAGCGGCTCATTATCAGTGGCGGCGAAAATGTGTTTCCATTAGAGGTTGAGACGGTGTTGTATGAGCATCCTGCAGTGGCTGAGGTGTCGTTGGTTGGGATGCCAGATGAGAAGTGGGGTGAGGTGGGCTGTGCGTTTGTGGTTATGAAAAAAGGAACTAAAATTAGTGAAGAGGAGTTACTCAAATTCATGAAGAAACGGTTAGCAAAGTATAAAATTCCTAAGAAAATCCTCTTCGTCTTGGAGTTGCCAAAAACAAGCACTGGCAAAATAGATACTCGTGATTTAGAAAAACGAGCTCTCAAAGAAAAATAGGCTACTCCTTTTCCTCTTTCAGAATATTAAAATTCCAATCAGCTGAAACTGTAGCTTGGAGGTGGTTTTTTTTGAAAGCGGAAAAGTATGTTTCTCCACGGTGCAAAGCTTTGTTGGCTGGTATTGCCATTCTAGTGGGTGTAGCAATCATCTGTCTTGGGCAGCTATACACAATCATAGATAGTATTAGTTATCCCTGTTATGGATATTCTGATGAAGTTGTTTTTGATCAGCTTTTCAGTGGGAATCTATCCTCTGTGAATCCTGTAGATCAGCTGGTGATAGGCGATGCTACTGGTGTTACTTTGGAGAATCTTGAAACCCAAGGGAACCCAGTTTTAGTATCGATTATAAATTTGGAAGATGCAACGCTCCTCAATCTAACCTGTTCCAACCACCTAGATTTAAGCAATTACAGTATCTCATTGGCAACAGATTATTCGTTTTATTATGGTAACAATCTGACTCTTACTCTTGCCCGTGTTGCAAATGATACACTTTTTTCGGTGCATGTATTTGCTACATTTCGATATTATTCAACTTGTGGTATTAGAATCCCTTACTACTTTCCTGCGTGGATAATCGGACTGATTCTTATTGGTTTGGGGTTTAAGGAGTTGGATCAGTTGGGTAAGGATTTCTTAGTATAGAGAATCGCATTCGAAAGATAAGGGATTCGATCTGATTTATTATATCCAAATTCTTGGGAACTTGGTTTGTGACTATAATTTTAAGATAGTATTGTGATTTGGAGATGAGAGCTGTCTTGATGTTATTGAACGGAATAGTCGGGTGTACCACTGTCTCCATTTTGTATGTCTTTTGATGTCTTTTAAGTAGTGTTCTTGGGTTATCGCTTTTTACTGCCTAGGCGAGAAGCAGCATGGAAAAATCTTTAACGGATTCATTTTGAAATCTATTCAAGCGATTATTGTTGGTTGATAAGAAGAATGGTCACAATAGGTGAACACAATCTGTGGACTCATCAAGTGGTTTGACTTTATAACATCTAGTTTGGCATGAATGGCATACTGCAGTCAATATTGGAGATTAATAGGTTGGTTTCAACAGCAAATTTTTTTGGATTTACTGAGCCGACTAAGTCAGCGATGCAATTAGCTAGAAAGTTGATCATCCTTGTTCCCTTTGCTAATTTTGTTTTCACGCTAACTACGACCTATTATTTGATTTTCATTGCAGAGGCGGTTGGGGGAGGAGACTACATCCTAGGGTTGGCTATAGTTGGTCCCCTCATTGTAATCGAAATGGCGACTCAGACAGCTCTTGACTATCCTAGTGGCGCCCTTGGTGATTGGATTGGTCACCGCTATGTAATATGTATTGGAAATGTTTGTTTTGGTTTTCAGTTCATCTTGGTATCTTTCATTACATCCCAGACTCCATACCTCTACCTTGTCCTTGTCTATGTACTCGGTGGTATTGGTGCATCTCAAATTAGTGGCGCATGGGGTGCTTGGTTTGACAATAATTACCGTGTCGCCATGCCCAAGGATACTGAGAAAAAGCAGTATGGAGCCTTTTGGGGACGTTTTGGTATGCTAGAACAGATATCCGCAACTTTTGCGCTTATTCCGGGAAGCATTTTGGCTGCTGTTTATGGGCGTTCATGGGTTTTTCTAATTGTAGGTTTAGCTGCGTTTTTCTTTGCATTTCTTGTTCTCATATTTCTCACAGATTTGCCCGAGGTGAAGGAGATGCGTGAGAAGCCATCGATTAATCAGTACTTTAGTTTGCTTAAAGGTGGCATAAGTTACACTTGGAAAAATCAATTTATACGATTCATGATTATTGGAGGAATGTTGTTAGCAAGTACCATGGCTGTCTGGGGAAATCTAATCCTATTTCCTATATACTATAGCTATCTATTGACTGATACTGCTGTTGCTAGCTACCGAACAATTTTATTCATTCCGGGTGTTGTGGCCCAAGAGCGTTCAGGAATCTGGTCCCAACGCTTCAACCCTACTAAATGGATTCCACGTTTCAGAATGTTACAAGCCTGTGGATTCGTTTTTTACATACTATTCGCCTTGCTCTTGTTCTTTCTTCCTCCAGTTAGTGGATCAGCTATGATAAGCATCTTAATTCCATTTACTACAATAGAATTCTTTCAGGTTCCCGAAGCTCACCTTATTGTCATAGTATTCATGTTTACCATATATGCCCTCACATTACTCTTCGGTGCATTTGCAGAAATCCTTACCCAGCGTCTTCTCATTGATGAAATTCCAGATCGGGTCCGCAACAGTATTTATTCACTATCCCCCACCATACTCCTACTCTTCACAATGCCTCAAATCATTTTCTTCGGATGGCTAATCCCTGTTGCTGGCTTCCCAATAACCCTTCTTTTGTGTGCATGTATAGCGCTAGTTGGTGTACTCTTGGTTCGACATGGGCTATCACATAAAGAAACATTTGTCAAATATGCACCTGAAACTTCGTAGTGAGAGCACTATATTATCTTCGAAGAAATAGAGCGCTAAGTCTTGCTTGAGGGAAGGTGAATCGCGAAGGTGCAATCCGCATCCCCACTAGCGACGGTGGTTAATATTTCAACCTTGACAGGTCGCTCCAAGATGCCTTCCCACAGTGTCTTATACCATCCGGAGCCGCAGTAACAGAAGGTCTTTGAAATGGGTTCTTTGGTGGCTCTAACCCAGCCGCAGTGGCAATAAGCACGCCTCTTCTCATCCTCTGTGGTTGCAGCTTTGTATTTTTTCGGATTATACGGGATTTTGGTCACATAGATAATACTGCCCTCTCGTTTCGGATATTCGTAATAGGATAAGCCTCCCCAAGAATCATCCTTATGCATGTATTCGAGCAGGGCATCGATGCTGCCAAGGCGATGGTATTCCTCTTTCAGGATTTGAATGCGTGTTTTCGGAAAACGATCAGAACAACACAGAAGGATTTCACGCCGGGTTTCCTCATCGGTGACCAGCGCATCGAGCTTATCCATTGCGGCTTTGACCCATTCAGCTTTGCTTGTTGCACTACTTTTTGTGGAGATTGAAGATGTCTTTCCCAAGATTTCCTTCTGCGTTTTACGACCAACGAAGCGGCTGAGCGCGGCTTTGAATCTATCTAGCCAAGTCATACTCATAGTATTGGTAACTCTCCTAGAGGCTTCTTG
>JABXGU010000097.1 GCA_016550415.1 archaeon
ATGTTGATTGCGTTTGGTGAGAGTTGCTTTCCATAATTCTCGGTTGCCCTTCATTGCTGCATCATAATGTATAGTTCCTACTTTCTTTGGTGTTACACCTTTCGGAATTTTTGCCATAATTTTTTCCTCAATTATTTTTGAAAACTTCTCATAATTCATTATAGAAATTATTTAAGACTTTACAAGATGCAAACAATATTATTAGCTTTTTATCATTGAGGGACATGGCTTCCGAAAGAATTTAGGAGTTACACTGAAGAAGTTGGGTATAGAAAAATTCGAATATATTCAGAGGGGACATCAAAAGTTGAATACAAAAAGAATCATAATTGCATTTGGCTTGTCTCTTCTGCTAATATGCTCTCTCTTCATAATTTTTCAACTTGCACTTCAAAATCCTTCAGGGGTTGATGACACTATTCCACCTACTGTAACCATCATATCCCCCACTGGTGGCTCTAGTCTTTCTGGTGTTGCCACCATAATTTTTGAAGCCACTGATACTAGCCCGATTACAGATTATGAGATTCTTGTTGACTCGGTCTTAAGAGTCACTAGTACTTCGTATGATTGGAATACAACGAATGAAAATGATGGAAATCACGCAATTCTCTGCAGAGCAAAGGATAGTGCTGGCAATTGGGGGGAAGACAGCATCATCGTAGAAGTTGATAATGATCATGACATAACCTATGATGATGGCTTCAAGGTTATGACCTATAATGTGGAAGCAGGTGGAGCAAACGAAGACTGGAAGCAGGTTGTTAAAGAGGAGAATCCTGACATACTCATTGCAGTTGAGACTGGTGACTGGGATGACAACAGCAACCAGAAACTAAACGCTATCGTTGCTGAATTCAACGCTTACTTTGTAGACGAGAATCCATATGTTGGCTATACTGCTCAAGGCATCTCATATTCCACAAGCGGCGAGGCTATTCTAAGCCGATATCCTGTCACCGTGTTTAATCAAATTCCAATCGTCAAACTCGATGATGAAAGCGATTACGATGTTACCCACGATTTCATTCATGCTATCGTAAACATTTCCGGTACTTCTGTCCATGTCATTGGTGCACATCTGAAGGCTATGTCTGGATCTGATAATGAGTGGCGGCGTGAACGAGAAACAGAGGGAATCATCAACTACATGGACGACTTAGGCAATGTCTCGATTATGTACATGGGTGATCTAAATTCATTCTCTCCAGATGATACTGGTGCTCTAGCTCCAAAGGGGGACTTGGGCTATGGTCCTGTCACAATGCTTCTTTGCCCAGATGACCCCGTCTATGGTCAATATTCGTCTACCCAACATAATTTCACAGATTGCTTCAGAACATTAAACCCAACAGACCCAGGCTACACATATGGTCATCAGAATCCCTCCTACGAGTCTCGAATCGACTACATCTTCATCAATTCAAATCTTACAGGAAAAATGATCAACTCTACAGCGGGTGATACGCCAACTGCTAATAGCGGTTCTGATCACTATTGTGTTGATTTGTTTCTCAACTGGACTTCTTCAATAGAGCCAGATACTGACCCTCCAGCACAAGTCACTGGTCTTAGTGCCACACCTGTTAGCATCTCAAAAATCAATCTTTCTTGGGACGCTAACACAGAACCGGATCTCTCACATTATAGAATCTATCGTGATGAAGTACTCATCGTTCAGTGTTATACCTATTATTACAATGACACTGGACTAGCTGAGAACACGACTTATACATATGAGGTTTCTGCAGTAGACAGTAGCTTGAATGAAGGACCAAAGTCTACACCTGTTAATTGTACCACTGAAGTGGGCGGTACGGCAGAGGATGTGGTGATAAATGAGTTCCTGCCTGATCCGGATGTGCTTTTCACTGAGGAATGGATTGAGTTGTATAATCCATCTAGTGTAGCTGTGGATTTATCTGGTTATATATTGGATGATATCACCTCAGGAGGCGGATCACCATACACTATTCCTGGCAGTACTATCATACTAGCTCATGGTTTCTTGGTGTTCAATGAGTCAACTACAGGGTTTAATTTGAATAACGCTGGTGACACTGTCAATTTCATTGACACAGACGGTGTGACAGTCATCGACTCTTACACTTACAGTTCCAGTCAGAATGATGTAAGCTATGGTCGTGTAACTGATGGCAGTCCCACATGGACAACCTTTACTTCACCAACACCCGGAGACTCCAATGGAACTCCACCATGCCCTCAAATAATATTCACAGCCAAATCAAAAGCAAACATAAAAATTGAATCCAGATTTTTTTAAAAATCAAATAATGATTATTCCATCCAAATCGGATAATTTATCTATGGCTACCAAGCCTCCAATTATCATTCTACTATTGAGTAGATGATGAATATGACAAAGGAAACGCCAACCACACGTGTTGCAGGCAAAGGTACCATGATGGCCTATGCCCTTGGTGATGTGACAAGCAATACTTTGTATCAGACTTTCACCTTGCTTGTGTTTACCTTCTACTTCACCGTAGTAGGCATCAATGTCATTCTTATGATGTACGGGTTTATTATCTGGGCAATTTGGAATGCTATCAATGACCCACTCGTTGGTTATCTATCCGATAGGACTCGTACTCGATGGGGGCGTCGTCTTCCATGGATTTGGGCAACTACTATCCCTCTTTGTATCATCGCCTTCCTATTATTTACACCCCCTCTAATCGACCCAACATTGAATTTTGTTTACTTCTTGATTGTAGTCATCCTATTCGATGGCTTCTACACTATTTGGGCACTAAATCACACATCTATCTTCCCTGAAATGTTTGTAACAGAAGAGGAACGTGCCAGTTCTTCTCGGGTTCGTAGTGTATTCACAATTTTGGGATTAATTGTAGCCTTCGTTGGCTCCACTATTCTAATTACCGATCCAGCAGTCATTACTGGCTATCAGACGACAGGTATTCTCATTGCAATTCTTTGTCTCGCCTTTGCCATCATATGTATAAAATGGGGACTCTACGAAAAGGCAGAATTCCGTCATGACGTAGAAGAAGTCCCACCAGCTTTCCAGGCGTTAAAGCACACGTTAAGTAATCGGGCTTTTTGGCCTTATTTAGGCGCTGCGTTTTGCTGCTGGTTTGTCTTCGGAATAATACCCACCGTCATTCTCCTTTATTGTGAACATGTATTGAATGTGGTTGGCATTGGCGTTGGACTTATGCTTTTAGTTGCTTTTGTGGTCGCTGGTGTAGCTACTTTCATGTGGAAGGCAGTAGGTAGGCGTATTGGAATCCGTAATGCTTTTGCAATATCAATGGCTGTCTGGATTGTAACCCTAATCCCATTCTTCTTTATCGGGGATTTCATCTCTGGAATGGTGACCATGTTTTTCATGGGTTTTGGTCTCTCAGGACCCATTTTCTTCATCAACATACTTATCTCACAAGTCATTGACGACGATGAGATCCGCACAGGAGTTCGGCGAGAAGGCGCTTACTTTGGCACAAATGCCCTTTTCATCCGCCTAGCAATAATCTTTGAGTTCATTGCCATTGGGCTTGTCTTTTCTGGAACTGGCTGGACAGAATATACTCCAATCCCTGGTGTAAACACAATCTTTGGGCTACGCTTGCTTATGACAGTCTTTCCAATGGTTGCGTTAATCCTAGGTATTCTATGCTTGATGCTTTACCCTCTCCACGGAGCCCGTCTTGCTGAGAATGAAAAAATCCTTGCAGAGATGCATGCTGAAAAAGTTGCACGTGCCCATTAGCGCTTAGCCTAAAAAAATGGAATTCTATTGAACGACATGAAGAGGTCATTGTATGGTGGAAATTCGAAGAATAACAAAACAAGAACGTCGCGCAGTAAGTGATCTTCGTAAATATGCATTCAGCTCATGGTCGGATGAAAAGGCAAAAGACGAAGAGTTAACGACAATAATGCCAGAGGAAACCCTAGGACTCTTCGATGATGGAAAACTCGTTTCCACCATTGAATTACTCTCTTTGCAGCAATCAATACGTGGAATCGTGAAGAATATGGGTGGGATAGCAAATGTTGCTACCTACCCAGAAGCAAGGCGTAAAGGCTATGTTGATGAACTGATGCGCGCTGTCTTTTCTAAAATGAAAAAACAAGATATACCCGTAAGTATGCTCGCCCCCTTCAAGGAAAGTTTCTATAGACGATTTGGATACATTAAGGCAAATACGCATATGAATGTCAAGGCACCACTCACTGCCCTTAGAACTAGTCTTAACGATGAAATTAGTGGAGAATGGAAGGTTGAAAGAGTGCGTGCAGTGGAAGCAAAGGAACCCTTTCTTGAGTTTATAATGGATTTTGCTCCATCACGAATCCATGGAATCGTTTTTGATCCAAAAATCTCAGATGAAGTATGGAAACGCCGAAACAAAGACGCTGTTATCATATTTGTGAAAAATAAAGATACTATCGAGGCAATGGCGCGATACCGGACAAAGAACTACATATGGGGTGCTGAACCCAGCCACCTAGTGGTCCACGAAATGTATTGGCGTACACTTGCCGCACGTAATATCCTATTTACATTTCTAGCCAAGCATACTGATCAATTTGAGCACATAATTATGCAATTACCCTTTGGCATTAACTTTCAGCACTGGTTCACTGATTCAATGAACAAATTTGAGATAAGCATGTACCTTCCTTGGATGGTTCGTGTAATCGATGTGAAGAATGCAATAATGGATATTCCCAGTTCTGGAACAGCTGAAATTAGCATTCAAGTTTCAGACCCCTATTGTAAATGGAATAATGATCTTTTCACAATTCAATCTAAGGATGGGCGTCTTAAGGTTCACAAAGGTTCAGGTAATCCAGATGCAAAAATGACCATCGAAGGAATATCTGCACTAGTGTATGGAACACTTTCAGTGGAGGAACTTGAGTTCAAGGGTTGGCTTGAACTATCAGATACAAAGACAGGAATAAAATTGCAGCAATGGTTTCCAGTCATTCCAATACATAATGCATTCCACTACTAAGGCAAAAAATTCCAACTAAATCGAATATCTTAATGCGCGTAAAAGACTCCTTAAGATCATCCTAATTTTCTACTACGAAGAAATCTCAGATACACAAGAACTCCGATTACTATTGAAAAACCAGAAACTAATCCCAGCACTATGAAGGGAAATATCTGTTCTATACGAGGAAGAAACATGTTAGTCGATGTGATGTAGCCATTGGTAATCCAGGTTATCGTTGAGTCGTTGGCAGTAAATCTTCGAGTGTCCTGTTCCTTTAGTAAAAAACCTGTTTCACGGTCAAAAAAGAAAGTGTAGGCATATTCTTGGGTCCAAGAAGAGTCAAATGCAGAAGATGTTGTATTAACGCCGACTTCAAGAGCTGGTCTGACACCTACAGGGGTAGTTATGGTATCAATACTCAGTACTTCTCCAAACAAGTAGAAAACGCCAACAATATCTCCTACATCAGCAGATACATCATCTAGGAAATAGATACTCCGATAACCAGGTTCCTCATGTACTAAACCAGCACCAACTTTATCTGGTTCACCAGGAAAGGTGTACGATGCTGTAACTGCACAAGGACCTGTAAGGTTTTCCACAGATCCTGTTTCATGGACCCAGACTGTGTAGCTGAATTCAAATGTGCTGCAATCACCCAACTCTTCATAGGTCCAATTGGTAGTTATTCCTCCAATTACTACTGGAGTTCCAAGGTACACATTTCTGTCAATGCAGCCTATAGGCCATTGAATGCTACCTTGAACGTTTACATTAGCAACGTAACCACCAACAGTTACACTTTGAATTATATAGGCGATAGTAGTGGAGGCTTCTAGGATTGCTTCATATCCTTGAAACCATTCGCTTGCATTATTAATTATAGTCCAATGATATGTCGATTGCTGCCCGGGAAATACCTCTAATGGAGGCTGTGCCTGTGCTGAGTTGATATGCAATCCCGTGCAGAGAATGAATAGTGAAAACAGCCCAAATATCCTTGGACCAAATGAAGGCAATTTCTATGCTTCACCTAACAATTAGTCTATGTCTACCAATGGAAATCAATCTTATAATCATTAGTAGTGGTCGAAACCTATCGGTTAATGAGATTGGCAAGGTGCTAGTCAATGTTTATTAGGTCAGGTATCCCAGCAGTTCTCCACTAAATAGGAGTTCTTTCCTGTTTTGAGGTGTTTACTGTTGGAATTTGATATTCCGTGGGATGAAATTCAAGAAAAGATGCGTGAAAACATTGAACTTGTTGTCGATGAATCTGCTCGTACTCTGAAAATTCTTGTGAAAGCTGAGATGCCTGAGGGGACACCAATCAAGGATATGGTTAAAGACGATGCCGGTCTTAAGCAGATGACCAGCATGCTCATGGGTGAGGAGATTTCCTTCACATCAGAAATACTAGAGGAAGAACGGGGGATGCTCCTGCACTTTGAAGATGACGGAGCGCTTAAGAAAATGCATGAGTTCCTTGATGGCTTGTTCTTTGGTGACAAACTCAAAGAGCTTATGGAAAAATTGATGACAATCATGTTCGAAGCCTTTGGAGGAGACGAAGATCCAACCTCCTAGGAATTTCTAACATATAGCAATAATAAGAACATGTTCTGTTTTCACAAAGGGAGAGCAATTGGGGTATGTCGCTTATTAGAGATGTAGGCAGCCTCGACTAGCTCATGGGCATAGTAACCCTCCTTGAAACCCGGAGAACAAGGAGTACTCTCAAGTAGGCTTTGAATGAAGCGCCAACTTTGAGCAAAGTGACCGGACTTTCCCTTTCTAATTAAGGAACGCGTTTCATCAGGTATGATGCCACCTCTGAGGTCAAGGTCTTCGACAGCTATTTTGTAGAGTTCCTCATTGGGAACAACATAGGGTGGCTTTTCACCTACTTGTATGCTAAGCTGTTGCCTAAAAGTTTCAAAGGCGAGTTCAATATAGGCCTCTTCATAGAAAATCTGCAGAAATCGGTCTGAGGGACGAAAGACACGATGCCAAAGGCTGGTTAGAGTGCAAACGGCGCCGTTCTGCATATGGAGAATAACAGTTGCTTGATCTTCTACTGCATAATTGCTTATTGTCGAAATATCTGCATACACACTGCTAACATCACCATAAAGCCATCGAATGATGTCAACATCGTGTATGCTATGTTCCAGAAGTACACCCGATCCTGAAATATCTGGGTCTACGCGCCAATTGCTACCATAATAATCGCCCACTGGAAATTGCTGGTCGTCACGAAAGTTGATACCAATTAATCGACCATAATCATTTTCTTGATGTAATCGACGCAGGTAGAGAAAGTGTGGCGTAAACCGAAGCACTAATCCAACTTGAGCGGGAACCCCAGCATTTTCAACTATATCGCAGAGTTGTCTGGCTTTTGAGAAATCTTTGGCGAGTGGTTTTTCACAGAAGAATGGTTTTCTGGCAGTAATGGTGGCTTCTACGATTTCAGGGTGCCAGCGAGTTGGTGTGCAGATGTAGATGACATTGACATCGGAATCATCAATCAATTCCTTATAGTCATTGTAGATTGTAGCTATTTCATATTCTTGTTTAACTGCGGAAAGCTTAGTGCTATTAGTATCACAGATAGCCGCAATTTTTACTGG
>JABXGU010000860.1 GCA_016550415.1 archaeon
AGTACTTTTACCACAACCACTGGGACCAGCAAGGAGGACAAATTCACCTGGGTGAATAGTAAGTTGAACATCTCTAATAGCTGGTCTTGTTGAACCAGCATAGGTGAATGTAAGATTGTCCACTTCAATTGCCAGTTTCGAGTTTTGAGTAGTACCCGAGTTATTCGATGACAAGGCTAGTAACCTTCTCAACCCAGAAGGACCCAGGGTAATTTTTTGCGACAAGGCGGAAGCCATCATCAATTGTTAAAATAATGTCAGGGTCACCTTCTACATCAACCAAAGAAAATACTGCGGAATATCCATCAGAGGCTAGAACCAGTACAGTGGTGGCACTGGTTGAAGGTTGAGCATATGCTAAAATAACAGACATCGGAATACCAGTATAGTTTCTGGCAGGGACATAGGTTACAGATCCTATGAGTTCAGCTTCAATGGTTACTTCTGAATCTGCGAACATTGAGTACGTGAAGAAGAATGGTTGTGTCACCAGTCCTCTCACTTCGCACTGGTTAGGATTGATGAAAGGACGCCATATGAAAACACCATATAGACCAGCACCAACGGCAAGGAACGAGAGGAAAACAATTGCAGAAATCTTGTATGGATTGATTTGACGAAGTCTTGGGGAGGGAATTGACTCTGTTGGATGAATTTTCGAATGACCTGAACGGACCACGTTTGCTGAAACAAGAAGGTCAACACTAACCTTGCCAAAATATCCAGCAAAAATGATTCCTGAGCAAAGAGCCAGCAAGATAAGTAGGAAAATGAAAACTACTGGAACTCCTGAAAAGTAGAATAATTGAAATATGACAACATTAGACGCTGATGCCAGGCCACCGAAGATGCAATAGAAAGGCAAGGAGTCTCGGTGACGTATAAGAGTCAAACCTCCATCGATTATTAGCCCTTGAATAAGACTGACGATAATGACTACAAATCCATGAGTACTTCCCATAAAAAATTCAACAACACCTTTTAGCAGGCCAGTCAGCGATGCAACTCCAGACTTTCGTAACAGACCTGCAGCCAGAATAATCCAAAAAACATGTAGACCACTAAGGAATTGCCCTGCCCCAAAAGGTGTTCCTATCACAGTATTCAGCAGTTGACCCAGATAACCCACAAACGTACTCAGGGAACCACCCAACGCACTTAGTACGCCAATAGTTACCAAATCCCTTGTTCGGAAGTAGTATGTGGAAACTGAGTACCCCATGGATTGCTTCAACACCTATTTTCTTCATTCAAGGCAGGATAGAGTATTAGAGAGAACTCACATGCATCTTTGAAAAATAAAGAATCTAGAATGTTACTCTGAGGCAACAGCTGCTTCTGGGAGGAGACTAGTGTCATCATTCGCATTGGTGGCGGATAGACGCCATAATGAAGCTTGATTGTTTCAACCAGTTTTACGCATCTTCCACCTGCAGTACCATCAAACCATGAGGGATGAGTTGTTTTGTTAGCATCATCAACACTATATTGTTCATCATCAGGTAAGAATACAATTCGTGGACCTTCATCCCAATTGGGAATAGCAGTCCCATTATACTCATATGCAAGGATTAGGTGCCCTTGAAGTTGCAAATAACTCGCATTTGGATAGAGATTATCATAGGAGTAATATTGATTGTAGTTATCGGTTGCGATCACTTCAATAGCATCATAGGAACTCATTGTACCGACTAATTCTATTAGACTGGATAGTAGAACACCTTTGTAGGTGCCTGAACTGCACCAATTCCCATACCGATTCTGGAATGAGGAATTAGCTTCAATAAAACTCATGTTCTCAATTTGATTAGATGTTAATGTCACACTGGTGGACTCATCGGTGATATGAATGCTAAATTTTACTGTTGGATTATTTTGATCGCCATCGGAGGGTTGTACAATAAAGCGGAGGGCCACTAATGCGCTTGTAGCGCCTATAATGGCAATGGCTACAATTGCTAGTCCAATTTTTGTCTCCCGTTGCATCAATGGTCACCGAATTGATTTTAACTAGAGTAATTTTTCTATATGAGAGTAATATGCATAACTGTGCATATATCTCGATTGTCATCATCTACCTCTAATAAGGCTTACGGAAACAAGGTGAAAACGAGTATCAAGAGTTAGAATACATCCTAGCTAAGGTGGAGTGGATTGACTATTGAATTCTCTAGAGAGGAGACTATACTAGAGTTGTGATTATTAATCGATGTCTGTTCGCTGATGCCAGAGTTCTTCGCGCCGTTTATGATCCAGTTTGGGTAGGTCGTGCCATAAAATGGATTTGCCTTTGATCGGAGCGACTGCCTTGAGTTTGAATACCAGCATTGCCACGATGTTGATGAATAGGATATTGACGATGACTAATGAAAAACTGATGCCCGCGAGTAGCATGTGTGTAGCCAAGTTAACTGAACTGCCAATTAGTATTGGACCAATGAGTGCAAAGCTAAGGTTCATACCAGCGTTCACCGCAGGCGGCATAAGGGAGGCAGCAATAGCAACACCTACAAGGCTACTTATTTCACCTCTAGTTACTGCTAGGGCAACACCTGCACCAGATGCAGCTGCTACAACAATTCCGATAATAAGACCTATTAATTCGCCGCGAACAAGCATTTCGTCCGTAGGCCAACTGTAAACAGGAGCTAAAGGTATTAAAACGACGCCCAAGACGATGCCCATAATCACTGCAATGAGTAAACCATATGTTTCGTTTTTGACTCCTGTGATGACCATGCGTCGATCGTTAATCACAGCGCCAAAGCTAAGGCCAAGGATTGGTCCCATTAGTGGTGCTAGAAGCATTCCTGCTACAATGATGACAACATTGTTGGTTGCTAAGCCTATTCCTGCAATGATGCAAGAGACAATAAGGAGCACGAGGAAGTCAAAAGATAGGCGGACACCGTTAGCTATTTTTCCATAGATTTCCTCAACTGATAGTCTTTCTCGGGGAGTGATGCCCACTTCTTCCTCTAGTATTGGTTTGCTCGCTTCGACAGGGAGTATATCTATTAGGCCATAGTGAACACCTACACCTAGAGTTTCCAGATTGGACAGAATTCCTTGGGTTTTTGCATCAGAAACACGGAAAATCAGCATGAAGGCAGTTGTCGTGTGGATTTTAGCTATGTTGTGTACTTCGGCTTTCTCTTCTAGAAACTCCATGATTTGTCCGACTTTTTCTTCTGGGAGAGTAATTTGGAATTGACGCACATTATTTTCCTCGCTCAATAAAGAGCAGTATTCCTATAGAGAACCTCGTAAAAGGATTGCGATAGTCGCACCAAATAGACACTCACACCCTAGGATTCGGAACGGCAGAATGCTTAATTAGCCTTAATTATACAATGCCTGTTGTCGTCCACAGCAATAGAGAAAAATTGAATCTGGTGTTAATCCCTTGAAGGCGCGCTCTCTTCTTATTCGAAATGGGTTTGTAATTGATCCGAAGAATGAGGTCCACGAAGTCAAAGATATTGCCATAAAGGATGGAAAAATAGTTGAATCAGTGGATCCCCAAGAAGCAGAGGTTATCAATGCTGATGGTCGTCTTGTGACTCCCGGCGGTATTGAAATTCACGCCCATCTTGCCACGCCAAAAGTCGATTCCGGTCGTGTCCTTCGATGCGATCAATCACGAATGGATCCATATACATATTCTGACATATGTCGGGCAGGAGTCTGGGCAAGTGTACCTCCAACGTATATGACAGGATACAAATACGCAGAGCTGGGCTACACCTTTGTGACAGAGGCTGCATCAGCAGGGCTGGTAGCACGACACACCCATGAGGAGCTTGGCGAAATCCAACCACATGATAAAATCATGTTTCCTCTCTTTGGAAATTATCAGCTTGTTATGGATTATGCGCGTGAGAAGGAATATGATAAGCTGGCAGCCTTTGTGGCTTGGATGTTGAATGCAACCAAGGGATACGCGATAAAGGCAGTAAACCCTACAGGTGTTTGTGCCTGGAGTTGGGGTGGAAATGTTGAATCGCTGGATGAGCATATCCGTTGTTTCGATGTGACTCCGCGCGAAGCCATCATCGCACTTATTGAAGCTGCGGAGAGACTGAAACTTCCCCATCCTGTTCATCTTCATGCAAATATGCTTGGACGTCCTGGTAACACTGCCATCACAGTTGAGACTATGAAGATTGCTGACCAGCTCCCAATCAATCGAGCCTCAGGCATTAACTTACACATGACACATATTCAGTTTCATGCCTACGGTGGCGATAGTTTCCCGAGCTTCCGTTCAGGTTCCGAAGATGTAGCCAAATTCATCAAAGAACATAAGAACATCAGTGTTGACCTTGGTCAAGTTGTCTTTTCTGATACTACAACAATGACCGCTGATGGTCCTTGGGAATGGATTCTACGAGGACTTTCTGGTAGTCGATGGTGCAACGATGACATTGAGGTAGAGTGTGGCAGTGGCGTAGTTCCCTATATCTTCAAGAAAAGCTCAAGGGTAAATGCTGTGCAATGGGCGGTTGGACTGGAAATTGCCCTGATGGTACATGATCCGTGGCGAGTGTTCCCCACCACGGACCATCCTAACGCAGGGACCTTCATCAATTATCCATGGATTGCTGCTTGGCTAATGAGTCGGAAGGCCCGTGAAGATGTAATGAAAGGTATGAAACGATCGGCTTTGCGACGGATGATATTGCCCTCCCTTGATACAGAATTCTCCCTCCAAGACTACATAATTGCCACTCGCGCAGGACCTGCTCGAGACCTTGGATTTGAGCAAAAAGGGCATATTGGAATTGGAGCTGACGCAGATATTGCAATCTATGATATTGACCCGAAACAGGATTATTCGAATATTCCGAATAAGTTAGTTCGTGGATTCGCACAATCGTGGATGACCATCAAGGATGGACAACCTGTTCATAAGACAGGAAAAATTGTTGCTACTCCTAAAGGTCGTACCCATTGGATTGATGCCGAAGTAGCTATGGATTTGGCTGAAGAGGTTGAACAGGAAATCCGAGAAAAGTTCATGAAACATTATACCATTAATTTTGAGAATTACCCTGTATCTAAACGGTATCTATACCGTTCTGCACCTGTGCGTCCTTCTGTTAGTGCCTAGTATGTAATCTGCTATTAGAATATTCAAGAAAATGCTTCCAGTTGGTCAGAAATAGCAGAATCGGTTTCAACCGATAACATCAAACTTATATTGTCTTAGTTGTTGCCTTTTGAGGCAATATAGTTTTTCTCAGAAGATGGATGAGATTGGAACCCATGAGTATGCAAAAAATTCGAGACTTTACTCCAGATGACGCTGAAAGTCTAGCGCAGTGCATAAACGATAGTGAAGGAGGCTGGCCAGGTGGAATTACAAGTGGTGTGCAGCACACAGCACAACATGTAATGGAAGATTACAAGAGAGAAGACAATATTACTTGGCTCGTTGCAGTTAGTGATGGCAAGGTTGTTGGAGTTTCTACATTACATCCACATTATGAGGACCCTGAGGCTGCTTACCTAGGCTTCCTTAATGTTTCTGACGCCTATAGGAAGAAAGGGTTTGGAAGAGCATTGTTAGTGGAATCAGTGCGGCGTGTTACTGAAGCGGGTTATCGTCGCTTATTCCTTCACACTTGGGCAGGAAACTTGAATGCAGTGCCAGTTTACAAAAAAACTGGTTTCTTCTGGAGACCTGACACCCAAGTCCTTATGGAGAATTATATTCCATCAGTTCTAAAAATGGCTATAGCAAAACCATTCTTTGAGAGACATTCTAGTTGGTATGATTGTTTTCAACGAAAGATTGCCATTGAACCAGATGAGATGAAACACCGGGGGCTTCGTGTTTACGAACTTCTTTGGCGTGAAGACGAGGATATGCTTCGGGTAGTTATTGATCGGGAGAGTCGGGGTCCAACATTAATTGAAACAGGAAAGTTACAGGCAGAATGTTGGGTGGCAAATCCTGAGCCTCCACTGGGTATTCCGTTGCCTGTAGAGTGGACTATTCGAAATAAACAGAAAAATCAGGCTCTCCATTGTAAGCTCTCTGTTAGTCTACCCAAAGGATTCCGTCTTTTGAAGATGCCCCCGAAATCAATAGTGGTTGCGCCAGGCGAAACACGAACTCTGCAGGGTTCAATTCTGGGCGATGTAAGTGTTATTCCAAAGCCAAAGGAAAAAGCCGCCTATGCCTTGAGGTCCAAATTGAACATTGATAATGTCCCTATCGAGTTGGAAACAGGTCTTCAAGTAAAACACCCCATAGAGTTCAGAACAGTACCAAAAACAATCTGGTGCAGACCAGACAATAAAATAACTTTAGCAATCTCTCTAAAGAGTAATATTCGGAACTCTGCTGAAGGAATAGTCACTCTAAATCCCCCACAAGGCATCCATCTAAAACAAACCCAATTTAACGTGAATTTCAAACCGGAGGGCCATGCTGGGGCTGAAATCGAGGTAACCATCGACCCAACCACCAAATCATTAGCTTTACCAATTACTGCTCAAGTTGAACTTCAGATTGACGGAGAACCACTTCATACCAGAAAGGAAACTATCTATCTACATTGCTTGACAACTGGAGGCGTTCTAGTAACACCCTTTGAAGAAGGGCGTCGATTACAAGTGCATACAGAAAAACTTCACTTCGAAATCAACCTATTCAAAGGAGCCCATATAGATCACCTTTATAGTAAGGACACGGGGCGGATGCATTTCCGTTCTTACCTGCGCAATGGTATTGGACCTCCATTCTGGCCTTCAGAGCAGATGAGAACCAGATTTGAATATAAAATAGTGCAACCTGGCGATGGTACCACCCACATAATCATGTGGATGGACTGCCGGAAGCATCCAGGATTACGTTTTACGAAGAGATTAATCTTAACAAGTGGTTCTCCAATTATTCGTGTTGATTACTCCTTCCAAAATTCTCATCCATCAATAACTCACAAGGTCCGCTTAGTTTTAGGTGGCTTCCCAGGAAGTGGTAATCATCTTCAAGTACTCCCTCTAAGCGATGGAATTTTACGTGAAGAAGCAGTCGAGGAGGAATTCTTTGCTAGCAGACGAGAGGTACCAAAACGCCGAGAAGAATGGGCGGAAACTTGGTATTGTGCTGAATACGCAGATACAGGTGAGGTGACCGCTGTTCTCTGCGATCCATCAGTCTTTCATGAAGCCTCTGGAGGAATGTTCCTAAATTTCCAGCTTCAAGTACCGCCATTACAACCAAATAGTAATGTAACTCTTCCTCCTGTGTATTTGATTACTGGGCATGGTAATTGGCAGAAAGTCCAAAATCTTTGGCACCAGTTTTATCTTGGGCAGTTCTTCACACCTCAGCCATCACCGCTTCCCCACCGTGTCATAGAAGTTAAATCAGAGCCGTACCCGCTTCTTTTGAAGGTAAAAAAGCAATTCAAAGTGCCAATAATTCTATACCATCATATTTACCGACCACTAGAAGGCAAACTTCTTTTCACTGCTCCAAAGGGTTGGAAGGTTTCTCCGAGAAATGTAGCCTTTAAAGATGTAGAAAGAAAAAAACCATTCAAACTATCTATCACTCTTGCTGCATCAGATACAAAGTCACTTGAGCCACAAATTCTCACTCTCCAAGTTCATGTAAGAACAGCATTACGTACTCAAACCTTTGATCTTCCAATAATTCTCAGCAGTAGAACTGGTCAAGTCAAGGTGAAAAAAACACGAGAAGAAGACCATGACATCTTTGTGATAGACAATGGAAGATATCAACTGAAGGTCGCCCCTGCTTTTTCAGGCTCAGTATACGCATTAATTGATAAAATAAATGGGACCAACTATCTCAAATCGCTCTTCCCAAAGGCAGGACCAATGGTTTGGATGAACCCGTGGTATGGAGGTATTCGTTGTGATCCCTTTCCAATGGACCATGAAGGCTGGATGCCAACAAGATTGCATCGTGAAGCATGGACTGGACGACCTGTAGAGCAAAAGAACTGGAAAGGTGTTGCCCTAAGGATAAAGCCAGGAAAGGAAGAACGCCGCCTCAAAGGATTCCGATTTGAATTCTTCATATTAACACAACCACACAGCAATATAGTGAAACTCATTAGCCGCTTCACCAACCTAACAAGCGCACCTCGAGAATTAAATTCCCGTTTAAAGGCTTCAATTCTCCCTGAAGGCGTTATGACAGGATTAGAAACAGTTGCACCGCGAGCTACAGGAGTGTGGCGTCGTCGTCGTACAACAACCCATGCTTTCGCGGAAGCTATCAAACCCTATGTTGGAATTGAACGACCAAAACATGACGAATCCCTAGTCTTTCTTTCTCCA
>JABXGU010000861.1 GCA_016550415.1 archaeon
AGTGTATGTTGCAGGATTTGACCGTGGCGTTCGTCCAATTGGGGATTGGTTAACGAGGATAACTTTGTCAATTTGGTCAACACCAAGCAGTTCATCATGTGGACCAGGCTTTGCACCTAGGCTTGATATCATCCATTCAGATTGTGTTCGGCGACGTTTACGGAACTCCCAAACAAGTGCAGAGTATAGTGTGTCTGTAATGAGCGTACTTTTTCCAGAACCTGATACACCAGTTACGCAAATGAATTTACCTAAGGGGAAAGTCACATCAATAGTTTTCAGATTACGGTGTCTAGCACCTTTCAGTTTGATACTAGCACCATTTCCTTGACGGCGATGTTTAGGAATGGGTATGAACCGTTCACCGCGTAAGAATTGACCAGTCACTGACTTCGGATTTGCTATAATATCACTAACAGTGCCAGAGGCAACTATCTGTCCACCCTGAGTACCAGCACCAGGACCAAGATCGATAATCCAATCTGCTGCTCGAATGAAACCCTCGTCATGTTCAACAACAAGCACCGTGTTTCCAAGATCTCGAAGTTGTAGGAGCATGGAAAGTAAGCGATTATTATCTCGCATATGCAATCCAATGCTGGGTTCGTCAAGGATGTAAGTGACACCGACAAGGCGCGACCCTATCTGTGTAGCTAGTCTGACCCTTTGAGCTTCGCCTCCTGCCAAAGATGAAGAAAGACGATCCAATGTTAGGTAATCTAGACCAACAGCTGAGAGGAATTGAAGACGTTGAGAGATTTCCCGAAGGGTTAGTCGGGCAATCGTTTTCTCTTTATCTGTCAATTTAAGATTCTTGATGAACCGGATTGAATCAACTATTGAAAGTTGGACAATTTGATCTATACTTTTATCATTAATAGTTACAGCAAGTGCTTCAGGTCGAAGACGCCTCCCCTTACAAACTGGACATGGAAGTTGAGCCATAAATGCTGTAATCGATGACCGGACAACTTCAGAACGTGTAGTTCGGTACCGATATTTCAATCCGGGAATGGCACCCATTGTGGGCTGTTCAGTTATCCACTCCCACTTGCGACCAGAATTTGTTACTCCTCGATGCTCGAACCTAATCGATTCATCACCTGAACCATAGAGGAGTATCTTTTGGTGTTCAGAGGCAAGGTCTTTGAATGGCGTATCCAAGCTAAAGCCAAAATGTTTAGCTATACTATTTAGACTTCTTAGTCGCCATCCCTGTAAGGGTATTGAATAACAAGCGAGTGCACCCTCTCGAACTGATTTATTCCGGTCTGGAATAATGAGGTCCGGATCAACTTCTAAAGTGTAGCCTAGACCCTTGCATTCAGGACATGCCCCGTAAGGAGAGTTGAAACTGAAGATCCTTGGAGCCAAATCGGGGAAGCTGATTCTACAGACTGGACAACCAGCAGATTCGCTGAATAAATGCTCTTGGTCGCCTTCCACATCTACGTTTACCAAGCCTTGACCAAATTCCAGTGCGGTTTCAACTGATTGTGTGAGTCGTTGTTCTACGGATGGTTTGATGACAAGTCGGTCAACAACTATCTCAATTGTGTGTAATTTGTATCGGTCGAGCTCAATATCCTCTTCATCAACCCGATGCTCCTTTCCATCCACACGAACCCGGATGAAACCCTCACCCTGCAGTTTCTTGAATAATTGCTTATATGTTCCTTTTCGCCCCTGCACAATTGGTGATAGGATGCGAATGCGTTTTCCTTCACCAAAACTCATTATTTGTTTCACAATTTGCTGAGCAGACTGGGGTGAAATTTGTCGTCCACATTTGTGGCAGTGGGGTATTCCGATGCGAGCCCAGAGTAGGCGCATGTAATCATAAATTTCTGTGGTTGTTCCCACGGTGGAGCGGGGGCTTCCTCCTGCTGAACGCTGGTCAATGGAAATTGCTGGACTAAGTCCTTCAATGGAATCAACATCAGGCTTATCCAAGCGTTCTAGGAATTGACGTGCATAGGCAGAGAGGGATTCGACATAGCGACGTTGTCCCTCAGCGAAGAGTGTGTCAAAGGCTAGAGAAGATTTGCCAGACCCAGATATGCCTGTGATAACTACGTATTTACCTCGCGGTATCTGGACTGAAACATTTTTCAGGTTGTGAACGCGGGCACCCTTGACTGTAATGAATTTTTCTTCACTCACTAATTTTTCACCAATGTCGCTCCCACAGATTACATGGCGTTCAATAACTTTTGCGGTTTGTTCACTCGCCCATGAAGCACTCGTGTGGTTTCACCCCTTCCCTTTGTAGATGTTTTTCAGAGTTATCCTAACAATCTGTCTGTTTGAGCAGACAATAGCACTGGAGAGGTCACTGAAAGTAATGATTCTGATTGAATTAACCACGACCCTTTCTCTTGCGAGGCTGCTTGCCCTCCATAGAACGTAGACCCATATATGCCTCAATCTCTGTTATGAGGTCACGCAGTTCAGCAGCACGTTCAAAATTTAACTCATCAGCAGCTTGGAGCATCTCTTCTCGCAACTCAACAATTAGTAAAGCTAAATCGCCTTCATTTGCTGTTCGCCAGTTTTTAGGCATCTGCAAACGCGTAGAAGCTTCAGCAGCAACACGCTGTACACCTTCCGCTATATCCGTTATTGACTTGACGATTGTACTGGGCGTGATACCGTGTTCCTTGTTATAGGATATTTGTAGCTCTCGTCGTCGATTGTTTTCACTTATTGCGCGTTCCATCGAATCAGTCATTTTATCAGCATACAATATTACGGTACCATTCACATTTCGGCTAGCGCGTCCCATTGTCTGTATTAGGCTAGTTTCTGAGCGAAGGAAACCCTCCTTGTCAGCATCAAGA
>JABXGU010000862.1 GCA_016550415.1 archaeon
GTCATGTTCGATCCCCTCGATATCATAATAGCCCAACTATTCCGGTTTGCCCCTCATGACGTCCAAACAGGAAGTACCCAAGAAATATGCCACAATATAACCACACCGGATAGAGAGCAAACAACACCAACGCCAACATGTCAATCACACCGGTCGTCAGGACGAATTCAAAGGCAAAAAGTCCACTGTTAATCATAAAATCCCGTCCACTAACTGCTCGACCTGTCCAAATCCAGATCCAATCAAACCACCCCAGGTTCAGGTACAACGACCCCGCCACCACCCAAAACACTACCACTGTAAATGCTCCCAAAACCTTCGTGGCATGCGGCGTCACACGATACAACCACCGATTTCGTACCCACACGATGAATGCTCCACAAACCAGTAACAAAAAAGGATCGATGAGAAAACTCATAATCGTCACTTGAACACCCATCCGATAAAAAACCTAAACGTTACAAAGGTTGCCCATTCAAAGCGCGAATCCCACTCCAAGTTCGTCACACAAAATTACCCTGAAACTATATCAAGAACATTCACAACAATTGTTCCGCAGGGATTCTTCCTGATTGCAGCATTTATATTTTCATGAAGCCTATTTAACGACGGGTGAATCCAATACGGGGACGGTTTCGGGTATTGGCCATTGTTCTAGTGTTGATAGTGGTTATTGTAATTGGTCTAATTGGAATTCCATTTTTCTACACCTATTTTATGAACCAACACACAGACCCACGAATGCAGGATCTGCGCGTGGCTTACTATGATGGTGAGGGCATCTGGTATGCCGAAGCCCTTATCCTTCCAAAGCTCATCGAGTGGATGGGATGCGAGCTCACCCCCCTTCGTGGAGTAGACATCCAAGCCGGAGATCTTACTGAATTTGATGTGCTCATCTGGCCTGGCGGTCATTATCCAGCCTATTGGGAAGAAGTGGGCTTGGCGGGGAAGACCAAAATCCAAGAATTTGTTGCCAATGGTGGAGGGTATTTAGGCATCTGTGCAGGAGCCTATTATGCGTGTGACTACATAGTCTGGATGGACGATGCGGATTTCCCGCCTCCGGACTATAAGGTGGAAGGCGATGAACTCAACCTCGACCTTTTTCCTGGCGTCGCTTGGGGCCCCATCTTTGAAATTGCTGATCGACCGGAACCTGGCTATGCGATGACTCAAATTGACATGCACGAGCAAACCCACCCCATCACCGATTCCTTGCCTACTACCTATCAGATCCTCTATGTAGGTGGCCCCTACATTGAACCATACACTAACGCCGAGTACACAACCCTGGGTACCTATAATCAAACAGGAACTCCCGCCATCGTTACCTGCCACTATCAACACGGCCGCGTCTTCCTTATCGGTCCCCACGCCGAAGTCGAAGAACGCAGCGACCGAGACGGCTGGCAATTTTCCAGTGCCTACCTCCCCGAACCCTACGATGAAGACACCGACTGGCCCCTCCTCTACGAAGCCATGCAATGGCTCGGAAACATAACCCCAACTAAATCACCACCCACTCTCACCAATCAAGTGCTTGAAAATCCTATCATTGCAATCTTCACAGCCGAAGAAGACAATAATCCCCTGACCTTGCGTATCTAACTAATACCAATATTCCGGACAAGTATCGACCACCGCCAGCACCGGCGTAATTATCGTCTCTGCCCGCACATGCGCACGACTATTATCTACCACCGCCCACGAATTAATTCTAAAGAACTTCGTTCTGATTATTACATCACGAAAATTAAGTTGCATAGTATAGTTCATGATAATATGATTCATCAGAGAAAAAACCTGGATTTCTAACTATGTTCATATTTTAGGGGATAGTTTTTTTTACTTTTAGAAGACATATAATATCGCTCTCACAGTAGTGAGGCACCTTGGAATGGTAGCATATTCGATAGGGTGGAAAAAAATGATTGACGAGA
>JABXGU010000863.1 GCA_016550415.1 archaeon
AAGTAATTTTCATTCACGCACAAATGGGTCGTTTAGCGTGATGAAAGCTGTTATTTTCGTTGGAATGCCCGGGTCTGGGAAGTCAATGGGTGCAGATTGTGCAACTGCCATTGGCATTCCTGTTATTGTAATGGGAGATATAGTTCGCGAAGAGGCAACACGTCGCAAACTCTCTCATACATCGAAAACTCTGGGAGAGATTATGCTTGAACTTCGAAGTAAGTTTGGACCTGCAGTTATTGCAGATCGCTGTAAAGAAAGAATATCCAAAATGAAGGAATCAAATATTGTCATTGATGGAGTTCGGAGTGAAGCTGAAATTGAGAGCTTTCGTCAAATCATTGAATCTGTGATTGTTGTTGCAGTTCACTCTTCTCCAAAAGTACGATTTCAACGATTGATTGAACGGCGGCGTCCAGATGATGCTTTTACATGGGAAACATTTCGTGAGAGAGATTCACGCGAACTTGATGTGGGGTTAGGACGGGTCATAGCACAAGCAGATGTGGTTCTGGTTAATGAGGGAGAACCTAAGCAATTGAGACGTCAAGTGTTTCAGCTATTGAAAGAGCAATTTCCATAAAATCAAACTTATCGGCGACCATCACATGATTACAGTTATTCTTTCAGCAGAATTGAAAGCAACAGAGGATGAGCAAAAGGTGCAAGAAGCACTGATGAACATTTGTCCTACCGCGAAGATCGAAATCATCAGTAATGTAACTGGTAGGCAAATTTTACAGGGAAAAGCTACAGGACCTGAAGCTATTGATACACTAGCAAAGAAATTTCGTGAACAGAGAATTTTGGAAGCAGTTCGTCATAGTCTATTAAAACGGGTTGAAAACAACACTTTAGTTTTTGGGATTGCTCGTCAAGCTGCCTTGGTGAATCGTTTTCATCTTTGTGAACTTGATGACATCTCTGCAATGGGTCCAATTCGCATCGAAATTCATGCAAAGAGAATCTATGATTTGATTGATTACATCTGTCCACCAACAGTAAAGGGGAAACCTCAATTCCGTAGAGATATCAGGCTCGAATGAAGTCAACGATTTCTATTATTTGAAGTTCTTCGGGCACAAAGCTTTTGGGAAAAATTTCCTGTGCTTCTTTTTCATGTTTTTCATTTGTTTCATAGCGTGGGCTAATCTGTACTAACGCAAGCTGTTGAGCCTTTGCCTGTTTAGCAATTTCTGCTGCTTGGGCGGCAGTTGAATGACCATACTCATCTGCTTTTTCTGTGTGTTCCATTGAAAAAGTGGCATCATGGATAAGTAGGGCAACACCGTGAGCAGCTTTTGCGAACTTGGGATTTGGCTTTGTGTCTCCTGAGTAAGCAATCGATACTCCTTTAGAAGGTGGTCCCAAAACTTGGCTTGGTCTAATAATTTTTCCAGCAGGCATCTTGACACTTTTTCCGAGTTGAAGCTGTTTCCAAAGGGGTCCCTTAGGAACCCCTAGACTTTGTGCTTTTATCGGATTGAATTTCCCTGGAGTATCAGCAATACGTAGAACAAAGGAAAATGCTGGTACGCTGTGGATTGCAGGCAAGCACTCCATTGTGTAGCGAGTATGACGAGATATAACTCCCCTTCTTATTTCACGAGTTGTTATTTCGTATTCTGGTTGAACATGTGTCAAAGTCAATGTTTTTTCTACAAAAGCCTTGATTCCAGGAGGGCCAAAGATAGCCAGAGGTTTCTCTCTCCGCAAAAGCGCCATGGATGATAGTAATCCTGGTAGACCCAGAACATGATCTCCATGCAGATGGGATATGAAAATCTCAGTTATTCGTTGAAGGCTGAATCTGACCCGCTGAAGTTGCATCTGGGTTCCTTCACCACAATCCCAGAGGATGATTTGCCCATTAAGCTTCAATGCGACAGCTGGCAAGGCTCTTATTTGTGAAGGCATACCACCACCTACCCCAAGAAAAACGATTTTCATTAAACCTTCACACCTGTATTATTTTCGTTGTAAAACGACAATGTGTCGTGATAAACTTCTGTGTATACGCATTGTATAAGACTCTGTAATTGAGAAATCCTTTGTGGCAATCAACTCGTCCTTGTAATGTTTTAATGGTACTGCAAAACATAAGTATCCTCTAGGTTTCAATAAATCTGCTAAAGGCACCAGACTTGTCTGGATTAACTTTTCCACTTCTGCACCCTTAGTTGAGCTAGACCTTCCATAGGGTGGATCAGTGGCTATTGCATCAATTCCATGAGAACGAACTGGTGGACTTCTTGCATCTGCACCGATTCCAAAGAAAGGCGTCTTATAATGAGTTAGGTTATGGTGACAGCCAGCAAGAATACCAATATCGATGTCCAATCCAATTGGGAGACATCCTAAAGCTCTTGCTTCCAGAAGGAGTCCACCTGTTCCACAGAAGGGGTCTAAGAAACTATCACCACAAGCCACTCGGCTAAAATTCACCATGACGCGAGCTATCTTTGGGTGTAAGGCGCTTGGCACAAAGAATGGTCGCTGTGGACTTCGCCTGCGGAAAAAACCACGTCGATCTCTTGAAGCCAGATATGTTCCAAAGAAAAATCGCTTTCCATAGATTATTCCAAGAAACAGAACATCCGGGTTATCAAGGTCAACAGTTACCCTCCCTTTCATTGCGTGCCAAATTTTTGAACCAATTTTCCGCTGAAGTTCTTCAATGTCTATAGAAAAGCGTTCGGTTCGTAATCTTGTGATTCGTACACCAAAACGAGATTCTTTTTGAAGGAACAGTTGAAAATCAACCTCTTCAACTGCTTTGATTATTTGCCGTTCATCCATTGGTGATTCGAATAGAATCCTTTGAGCCATATTTACAAGTGCAGAACGTTGGGTTGCGATAGTTGCACCAGATGGGTTAACATTGAATATGGCAATTCTATCCTGTTTTTCCTTCAACGTATACCGGTACTCCTCAGCTTCCAAGATTGCTCGAAGCTCTGCTACAGGAAGTGTTGAATGCTCACCAGATAAAATGAATAAACAATGGTGATCTTTGGTCAAACTCACGAACTCACGTCCAAATCCAGCACCTGCACTGAAGCGTCTTCTCCCTCAAGGTAATAGTTCGGGATAAAGTCAACTTCATGGAAACCTAATTTTCTATACATCTCGAGTGCAGCTATATTTGTTGTCCGCACTTCAAGGCGGACTTGCACACAATTATCGCTTCGGAGACGCTGAATTAAATCTTTCATTAGGTTGATTCCGATTCTTTTCCGGCGGTGTTCTGGTTTTACAGCGACGGATATAATATGCCCTATTTGTCCTCTATCCCATTGAAGAATATTGGCAACAGCATATCCAAGAATTTCAGATTTCCCCTGATTTCTTCCCAATCCCTTTGAGGCTACAATAAACCAATTAGAACAACTTACTAGTAACAATTGGAAGAAATCAAATGAAAATGGGTTTGGAAATGAATGGCGTTCAATCTTAAGAACTTCCTTTAGATCTCGTTCCTCTACTAATCTAAGTTTAACCATTCCAGTGCACCCGCCCTTCAATAGAGGATAGAATTATGTGAGGGCAATAGAGATTAAACAATTATCGGAGCGACAACCAGTGAAGATTGTCACCAAGAAACTAGAAAAAGGTATTGTGGTCGTTGTGCCTGAGCACATGGATGACTTATGGCACCTATACAATATCATCCTGCCTGGAGATCAAATTGCTGCGCGAACAGTACGTCGGATTCGTAGAGAATCAAAGGAAGGGTCGCGACCCGATAAAGGTGAAAGGCGTAGAATGTTTATCCGGTTAACTGTGGATGAGGTGGCACTTCATAAATATTCAAATCGATTGCGGGTTAAGGGTCGAATCCTAGAGGGTCCTGAGGATTTTGTTTCTCTCGGATCATTTCATACAATCAATATTGAACCGGGATTAAAGGTTGAAATCGTAAAGGAACACTGGCCTAGATCGCTCTTACGTCGATTACAGGAAGCTGCGTCTCGGAAGGGTCAGCGTATAATTGTCATTGCTATTGAGGAGGATCGTGCCGCAGTTGGAGTTGTTGATGATAGTGGTGTTGACATTAGAACTGAACTAATCGGAAACAGCATGGGAAAATATGGAAAATATGTTCAATCGACCAAAATTATTGAAAAGCTGTTCATGAGCCTAGCCACGATACTAAAAGAATTACTGAATCAGCTTCCAGATATAACACGAGTAATTATAGTTGGTCCTGGATCTACAAAGGAGAAGCTGGCTGAATTTATTAAAAACAAGGTTCCTGCTAGCCAAAAACTATTGATTATTGACCATTGCAGTAGTGGTACTGTTGCAGGTATTCAAGAAGCTCTTCATCGTGGTGTTATAGAACGCATTGCTGGTGAACTTAGATTAAATCGTGAGATTAAGCTCATGGATGAACTATTGCTTAATTTAGGGAAGGAAACTGGTAAGGCAGCATATGGGTGGGGTGATGTTGAACGGGCAGTTCAATTCGGTGCAGTAGAATCCCTAATGGTGTTGGATAAAACGCTTCGTGAATCATCACCCGAGATGCGATTGAAGTTAGAGAATCTAATGCGTAAAGTGGAAGGGCAAGCAGGTTCAGTAGATATCTTCAGTTCGGAACATCAGGCGGGAAAACAGCTTGCGGCTCTTGGAGGAATCGCAGGGATTCTTCGTTTTGCCCTTCCGGAAACCTAAAGCGGCAAATAACTAACTTGGAAACGACTTTCTATTGGATATACTTCGGCAATTCCGATATTAAATCCTAGACGTTTAAGGCGCTTAGCCAATCGACGAACCCAAGCTGTTGATGTCTCCAATTTGCCCTGCTTCTTGTTTATCCACATCTGTTCTTCGGGAACTTGAAAATCTTCTCGGAGAATGGTAGCTGCTTCAGGAATTGTCATTCCTGATGGTGGAGTAATTACTCCTTTCACAAGTAAGCCTTCTCGGTTAATATGCTCAAAGGGTTTTGCGACATGTTTTGCTCGTCGTCGAAATCGATTGCGAAGTTGGGCTCCATCCTTAAGAGAAATTGGGCAAAAATGAATATTAAGGGATGTATTCTCTGCTGCCCATTCTAGTAATGATATTGCCATTTCTTCACTTCCCTTTACTCCTGCGATGGAGTTAGGGTCTAGTGAAAATCCTCGTGTACGTAATTTGTTGGCGTTTAATGGTGTAAATTCCATTTCGTTTATGTTCACGAAATCTAATCCAGCAGCATCCAAATTTTGCAATAATTGTTTCATTTGATTTAGTTGGCCTGGGATGGCAGGAACTTCGACTCCAAGTTTTGCTCTTCTGTGCGTCGTTTCTCTTAGAGTGACTATATCTTCTCCTGAAGTGTATCGATGAAGACGCAACTCATCTAGTCCTGCATCCAGTAATTGCTCCACTATGTATTTTGGCAATGGTTCAAGAGCGGTATAAAGGTGAATATGGAAGTTACTTCCAAACTTACTTTTGAATAATCGGATATAATTGCAGGTCCGCTCCAGTTTTTGCAGCGGTTCACCGCCAGTTAAACCCATTCCCTCTGCATCTATCATTTTTGCTTCTGATATTGCGTCTTCAGCCTTTTCGACTTGCACTTCATTTGCATATATCACATCTTTGCCATATCGTTCTTCGGAAATTGGACAGTAATAGCAACCCTTTGTGCAATGTCCGGTAATGAATAGTACTAACTTTGCACCTTTGATGCAAGCGCGACAACCCTTGGATAAGCTCCCAACATAAGGTGACCCTCCTCGTGATAGCTTAATCTTGCGCATCATTTTTGAGTCATCCTTTCTGCAGACGTCTTCGAACCACAGGGTCACGGGCACTAATGACTTTTAGTAACGCTTCGAAAGAGTCATCCGGTGTCAATTGTCGCTTGAGATAAACTCCAGTTCGTCCCACTTCATCACGGCGCATTAATATTTTCAATCGCTCCTGCACGATTTTAAGGCTGACTCCGACCTTTTTCGCCGTTAGCACTTCATTCCCTACAACAGGCATTTCAATATGACCTTGCGAATATGGCTCAATTAAGACAAGACGTTTATCAATACCAGGTACTCTTTGATTTGCGTTTAGACTACTACGGGTTAGGCTACCGCCGAATCTATAAAATTCGAGTTCAATGGGTGCAGGATTAGTGAGGGGAAGGGTCACAACAATATTATTTGGAAGATGGATGTGCCCCTTTATGGCGTGAAAGGGAGTGGCATGCACCAGTTCACGGTGAATAATTTGGTAACCACCTTGGCTGAGTGCCAGTTCGGCTGTAAATGACGGTATAACCTGAGGAATATAGATATCGATGTCACTTTGCTCAGTAACATCTCCACGGCTAATACTTCCGTGCACAATAGGTTCTACCCCCCTTTGTTCAAGCAATGCCATGATTTCATCTGCTTTTAATCGGAGATCTGCTAGGAGTTGCCAATGGTCTGGCGTGTATACAATTTTCTGGATACCCGTGTCTCTTCGAACTGGTTTCTCCCTCGGCATTATTAACACACTATAATCTTTACTCGAAATTTACACTTTGTTTTTATCTTAGCTAACACTATCTGCAAGCCACTCAAGATATTTCTGATATCCGCTAATTATATCAACACTAATTATTTCTGGAACATCGTAGGAAAGCTTGACGAATAAAGCCCTTTTCAGTGCATCAAAACGCTTACT
>JABXGU010000098.1 GCA_016550415.1 archaeon
AACAAGGTGTACAAAAATGCAGCCAAGTACGTCCGCCATCAATCTTGCCCTATACCATGCGCAATTATGAAGGCAGTCGAAGCCGAGCTGGGATTGGCCTTAAAGAAAGATGTGACAATCAAGTTCAATAATTACACCAGAGGAAAATAGCTGTCCGCTATAGATATCTCTCACATCCGCATGCAACACCAGTGGAGCACAAGACGTTCCAGTTGGCTCTAGGCCATGCTGAATTCGACAGAAAGTTGCTAACATAATTTTCTCGAGGAAACCTATACAAACGATGAATGGACCTTTCAAAGATAATTTCGCGCTCTTAACTGAATCGCCATCTTTGATTAGGCGCACAAAACGTGCAAAGAGGAGCTTAAGCATTAATCCGGGAGGAGAGATCTGACTACTTGAAGACTGCAAAGCGGGTTATGACCGCAATATACACCCAATCTTGCGGTGAAGTAAGATGGTAACTGAAAGAATAGCCAGCCTCATTCCAGTATGTTTCATTTTGTTAGCGTGATGAACTTAAATAATGAATACAGTGCGAGAAAAAAGGGGGGATTTGAGTCATGCTGTTAGATAGGTGCTATTCCCATAAAATACATCCAGGACGGTATCAACAGCGTTATAAACGCCTCTATAACAAGTATCCAGCCTGTAGCCTTTAATGAAAGCTTGCCGCGGCTGCATGCGGTGAGGCTTAAGAAGGGTATTATGAGCATTGCGCAGATGTAAGTCAGCATATACTCTTCCAGTTCGACAGCGAAGATGTAAGCGAACCAAACCAGTGATATGGCAACAAACAAGGCACAATCGCCTATTGGCACAAGGCCGTACTCCCTAACCAAGATTATTCCAGCAGAGATAAATATCACCGCGAACATCAGCACCAGTGTAGCTGACAAGAACGATCCCAAAGTCATGGCGTAGAGACCCAATACGGCATTGGGTATGGCTATAACGACAAGGAAGATTCCGACTGATTTTAGATTGGGTTTTTCACTAGTGAGCGATAAACCCAGCACGAATACACAAGCAGCGTAGAACCAAAGCAACTGCCCTAATATCGATTCAACGAAGGCCATGTTCTTCCCTCCCGATCCATCAATGATATACATGGGCTTAAATGCTTTGTTGCACACGCGCCACGCACCCCACAAAACACAGAGACAACATAAAAACCCCTAAAATCCAAAACCCAAACCCAAACGTTAAGAAAAAACATTATTGACTCCTAGCAAACAAGAAATTCGTAAATACCAGCAAAACTAATAAGGACAAGCCAGACCTAATGCCTTTGGGTGACTACATGTCTTTGCCTGAGCAAGTTAAGAATCTGTTCAACGACCCGACATCCATCAAAGTCCTAGCTACAAGATCGCTTGGAGGTGTGCTCCATGTGATTCCAGTCGGATCAATGCAAGCACCCGACTCTAATACGGTTGCCTTCGCCGCGATATTTATGAGAGAAGCCCATGAGAACCTGGAGGCAGCAATGAAAACCGGAGAACAGGTTTCAGTCCTAGCAGTAAAAAATGAGCCGACGAAAAACATTTTCTTAGGATTCCAAGCAAGGTGCAAAGTTAAGAGCTTTAATACGGTTGGTCCCGTCTACAATGTTTTTAGAGACAAACTGGAGGAACTGGGTTTTAAAATCCATGGAGCTTGGATATTGGAACCGGTTGAAGTGATAAACCAGACACCAGGACCTGATGCAGGAAAGAAGATGACATAAATCTAACGCACAAGATCACTGGATAAGATATATTCTTAACTGAAATTGTGAATTAAGGATCTTATGTTGCAGAAGATACATTGCTAGACCACACGAACATCAGGTGGGTTAAAAGCACCCTTACTATGTCCTAGGGGCGTCTTTGAGCTTCTTCAACGCCTCTAGAACGACACCTTTTAGTCCATCAATACCTACTGCTTTTTTATCCAAGACTGGAAGCCCTGTGTGATTACCGAATTCACATATCTCATCTTCAAACTCGCTTAGATTTCCAAGAGAGTCG
>JABXGU010000099.1 GCA_016550415.1 archaeon
CTACAGCTGCAGCTAATTGACGCACAATATAAAAGTAAAATCTATCAACTTCTGGATCTCGCTGCACGACTTCTTCTGCTAACTGTTTATCTCCTTCTAGTAGAGCAATCACTGCATCATGTTGCATTGAACGCACCAATGCTTCCATTCGCTCCAGTGCATTCAGCAATGGCAAATTTGCCTGCCCCAAAAAACACTGCACCACAATCTTATCAGTGGTTTCTGAGATAATTTCTGCTCCTATCATCAATCGACGGATCGTGTCCTTCACTGTCACACGTTGATCTGCATTCACATGCTGCAAATCCAATTGAATAATGTCAAATCCAGCTAAATATTGGGTGATAAAATTCCGTACAATATCCTCAGTTGGCAAATCAGGCAGAATATCTACAACGCTCTCCGATAACGATGCTACCTCTGGGGATGATGCAGTGTAAAGGTGCAATGAATACCGATCTTGGGGGACTAGCTGTAGCTCGCTACCTGGCTTCAACCCTGCTTTCTCAGCCCACTGTTTTGGCAGGGAAACGATATATGTAGCGCCGCCGGTTAGCTGTACTTTCCGCGTTTCAGTTGACATGGTTATTCACCTATAAACTTCTTTCAAGAGTGCATAAATTCTATTCTATATATAGATTACTAGGATAAATTATATATGGGGCATTGAGCGGAAGCGTTCGCTACTTTGAATTCCGGGTGTAGTTCGAAGAATGAAAATAAACAGTTCAAGTGTTGTAATTGGGATCATCATTGGATTACTTATTGGCGCTTCACTCGGCTGGTTTATACACCCTGCAGGACAACCACCAGGAGTTACACTGAAGACCGCTGGTTCAACGACCGTCTTTCCCTTATCCGTTGCGTGGTCCAATCATTATTACTCTAGTACTCAAGGACAAGTGAAAGTAGAAGCATCCGTTGGCGGAACCGGTTTTGGACAAGCATCATCAGTACAAGGGTCGGTGGACTTTGGTGCAGCCAGTTCTTACAAAAATCCAGTAGATTATGGCGCTGCTACCAATGATCAAATCAAGACAATTCCAATTGCTTCAGATGCCATCGCTGTTGTTTGTAATCCACTGGTAAATGGAACGAGTGAAATACAACTTACACGTGAGCACCTAATTCCCATTTTTCAAGCAGATATCACAACTTGGGAGGGTCTTGAAGTTCAATTTGGTCTTACAATTGCTGCCACTGGCACTATCCAAGTCTATGTGCGTTCGGATGCCAGTGGCACTACTGCAACCTACACCAAATGGTTGGGGAAAGGTGAATATTCTACATATAACTGGACCCTTGGTGACGATGAACTAATCAACTGGCCAAGTATTGACAGCATCCATGCCACTGAAGGCAATCCAGGTGTCTCGAACGGCGTGCTGGGCGATTCCAATGGAATAGGATATGTAGGTTTTGCTTTCATGGAAAATCTAGCTGCTGTGACCCTCTACAACGAAGGAAACGATGAATGGATTATTCCTTCACCTGAAGCTGCCAAACTGGCGATTCCTAATCCTATCACAGATCTTAGTGACTCTCTCTTTGATAGTAGTGTGCCTAGCGCATACCCCATTGCTCGATTGATTTTCTATCTGGTAAATACTGAACCACCTCTCTCTTCCTTTCTTCGAACACAATACAACATTTCTCCTCCCTACGGAGTTAGAGCTGAGACTGTTACTTTCCTAGAATGGGCTTTGTCAGCAACAGGGGGACAGAGCTTACCAATCATTCGTGAGGAAGTTGGGTATCTAGAAATTACAAACACAGGTGCTGAATTGTATGCTCTTGAACAAGTTGCTAATCTGGAACCTTTCGTTCAACCAGCTTCTACACTGACTTTTCAATTCACAATCATGGTTCAAAATGTTGACCAATCATAAATCTTTGTTGAAGAAAGTTTAATGAAATTGTTAGGGTGCTCTGTGTGTCACAACGGAACTGGCGTAAAATCTTATTCGGAGCATCCTCACGTGATTTTATTTGGCGAATTCTTCTTCTAATTTTTGCAATTATCGCGTCATCAGTAATATTATTCATTTTCATAGATGTATGGAGAGAATCGTTACCTGCACTTATCATTCTGGGCCCACAACTATTTGGACCAATTTGGGATCCGACAATTACACACCAGTATGGAATCAGTGTATTCATTGCCGGAACTTTATGGGTTACAGCATTAAGTCTTCTCATCGCAATTCCCCTCGGGATAGGTGGAGCACTATTTTTAGCTGAATATTCCCCAGCGAGGCTGAAAGAACCACTACGCATGGTTCTTATTCTCATGGCGGGTTTACCATCGATTATCTACGGACTTTGGGGGTTATACACTCTCGTACCATTTCTTCGTAACTGGATAAGTATTATACCAGGTTTGGAGTGGTATTCAGGATTTGGGATTCTACCCGCTTCAATGGTTCTTGCAATTATGCTTCTACCCACAATAGTTGCTGTATCATATGACGCAATGCAAATGGTTCCTGATACTCTTAGGGAGGCTTCGTATGCGTTGGGTGCAAGCAGAACAGAGACGTCAGTGAAGGTAGTACTTTTCACTGCCTTACCTGGTGTTGGTGCAGCCGTGTTACTCTCCCTTGGGCGCGCGATTGGTGAAAC
>JABXGU010000100.1 GCA_016550415.1 archaeon
CTGATTGTGTCTTAATACTCCTGCTTGCGATTCCTCTAATTCACCTACGCTTATTAAATTGGGTACTGGCATTGAAGTATTTGAATAGCTAATGTATACTTGTCGTCTATTCTGCTTATTACTAGGGACAGGATAATTTGAAAAGGATGTGACTTAAACAGATGCCACCATCTGTGGGTTTGTGAAGTGATGTAACATGGTTATCGTGACTTTTCAAGGCAAGAAGCCTGTGATTGCTAAGGATGCATATATTTCAGAGCGAGCTTCAGTTATTGGCGCAGTGACTATTGGTGCTCGTAGTAGTGTTTGGGAGCATACAGCATTACGTGCTGACTATAACACCATTACAATCGGTTCAGATAGCAGCATCCAGGATAACTGTACTGTACACTGTGATCTCCGGTTCCCCACTCACATTGGAAACAGGGTTACATTGGGGCATAACTCGGTTGCCCATGGCTGCACAATCGAAGATGATGTTTTGATAGGTATTGGTGCGGCTATTCTGAATAATGCTCACATTGGTGATCACTGTATTGTGGGTGCGGGTTGTGTAGTTACTCCTGGTGCAAAGATTCCAGCAAAGAGTCTTGTTCTTGGTGTTCCTGGCAAGGTTGTTCGGTCCCTTACTAAAGCGGACCTACGTATTCTGGAGGATAGTTGGCAAGCCTATGTTCAACTTAGTCGTCAATACCTTGCTGAAGCTCAGTCTTCTATTGAAGAGTTGAAATAATGATTTAATAGTAGCTTAAGGCGAATATATTTTATAGTGGTAAGGTATTCTCCCATTTGTTTGTTGCATCGCAACTTTCATAAAATGCTGCTTGTCAACAAATGCGTACAACCTTCATATTATGGTGACACATGTGAAGATTACAGTCTCAGTAATCAAAGCTGATATTGGTAGCATCGGTGGACATGTCCGAACATGTGACATAGTAACCGACATCGTTTGCCAAAAGGTGGTAGCTGCACAAGAATCGGGTTTAATCATTGACCACAAGATTTGGAATGCCGGAGACGACACCGAGATTCTTATGACGCACACCCGGGGCGTCGATGATGAGAAAATTCATAAACTTGCCTTTGAAGCACTGAAGGCAGGTGCCGATAATGCACGGGAACGTGGACTTTATGGCGCAGGACAGGACCTGCTAAAGGACGCTTTTAGCGGAAATGTCCGGGGAATGGGGCCGGGGGTCGCTGAAATTGAATTCGAAGAACGCCCTGCTGACCCATTCATTGTCTTTACTGCTGATAAGACAGCTCCTGGAGCCTTCAACTATCCGATTTTCCGCATCTTTGCAGATCCCTTCAACACTGCAGGGCTAGTAATAGACCCTAAGTTGCATGCTGGATTCACCTTTGAAATCTACGATATAAAAGGCAATAAGAAGGTCAGAATGCAACTCCCCGAAGAATATTATGACATGCTAGCTCTCATCGGTTCAACAGAGGATTATGTCATCAAGCGTGTAATATCGAAGAACGAGAAATTGGGAACTGCAGCAGCAATCTCTACAGAAAAACTCTACGCCGTTGCTGGTAAATACATCGGGAAAGATGACCCTGCCGCAATAGTCCGTGCCCAAAGTGGTTTCCCAGCAACAGGTGAAGTCCTTGAAGGTTTCGCCCTCGGTCATCTGGTACCTGGTTGGATGCGTGGCAGTCACAATGGACCACTCATGCCTGTTCCACTGAAATACTCACAATGTACTCGCTTCGATGGACCACCCAGAATCACCGGACTTGCTTTCAGCATGAAGCACGGAAAATTAACAGAACCTATAGATGTCTTTGATGACCCTGCCTGGGATATAACCCGCGAACAATGTATGAATGTCTGCGATTACCTCAGGCGACATGGACCATTCGAGCCACACCGCCTCCCTCCTGCATCAATGGAATACACTACACTTCCCAATGTATTGGAACGGCTGAAATCACGGTTCAAGCCAGTCTAGAAAATATAGTTTAGTTCATCGAATCGCTACCTTGCACTGATACTCAAGCTAGTAGATAGCGGAGTATAGCTGAGACATCCTACCAAATTCAGAATTAACAAAAGAAAACTCAGTGCAACATGGCAAAAGCAAACCTAACCATCGAGGAAACCTGAAAAGAAAGAAATGGCGGGCCCGCAGGGATTTGAACCCCGGATCTACTGGTCCGAAGCCAGTCGCCGTATCCACCTTACCCCAGATGACAGAAATCATCAGGCTTGGCCACGAGCCCTATCACAATTTTGGTAAACGCCTTATTTCATCCTTGTCGTTTAATCGTTTCGCCACTGGATTTCACATTTTTATCGATTCATTGTCAGTATTAGCGAATGACGAAAGAGAGAAAAGTGTGTCTCAATGGTACCTGAACAGTGTTTGAATGGCGATGTGTATGAACCCTTGGGAGCAGTTCCGACAGCAAGTTGTCGAAGCTCTGCAATTTTCAAGCGGAAAAGACCTTAGTGCTTACCTAGAAATTCCAGCAGACCCACGTCATGGTGACCTAGCCTGTACTGCTGCCTTTTCGCTTGCCCAGGAACTCCAAAAAAGCCCTGTTGAAATTGCTAAAGAATTCGCCAAACTTGACCCAACGAAATTTACATTAATCGAACAAGCCATCGCCCAAGGACCCTATATCAACTTCCACCTCAACATTATTCGTTACCGCCGTCTTGTCATCGATGCAGTCCGAGAGCAAGGGAATCATTACGGAGAATCAGACGAATATAAAGGAAAACATGCTGTCGTCGAATATCCTGCAGTGAACCCTGGAAAACCGATTCACATAGGTCACGCTCGAAATGCTGTACTTGGTTCCACTATCTCTCGTGTTTTGAAGACTGTGGGATATGATATTACTAGGATGGATTATATCGATGATTTAGGCCTGCAGGTAGCTATAGCTTATTGGGGGATGAAACATCTCAAAGGGGCAAAACTCAGGGGTAAATTTGATCAAGCATTGGGTCGCTTGTATGTGGAGGCAGAGCAGAAGCACGATAAGGATCAGGTACGCAAATATTTGCGGCTAATGGAGGAAGGCGATAATAAGGTTGCTAGGGAGGTCCGGGCGATGTCTGATCGCTGTCTTCGAGCTCAACACAAGACCACAGCGTTATTGAATGTTCATCATGATTTGCTAGTCTGGGAGAGTGATATCGCTCATTCTGGTCTTTTTGCTAAAGCCCTTGACAAGATTCTGAAGTCTCCCAACATCAAGCGTGTAGCTAAAGGCGAGAAAGCAGGTTGCATCGTTGTGGACCTTAGTGCTTATGAGGAATTTCGACAGTTGAAAGATACTGCTAAGGTGTTGGTTCGTTCAGACAAAACAGCCACCTATACAGGAAAGGACATCGCATTCCATTTGTGGAAATTTGGCATCATAGCGGATCCCTTCCATTATCAACCCTATCGCGTCAAACATGGTGAAGAAGACATATTGTGGACAACTGCATCAAAGGGCGAGGTGGGACGCTACAAACCCGCAGATGCAATATTCAATGTTATTGGAATGCCGCAAAGCCAACCTCAACGAACTGTCTACCTTGTCTTAAAGACTCTAGGGTATACTGATGCTTCAGATAATTACTTTCATCTGGCATATGAGTTTGTGACCCTTCCAGATGAGCGTTTCTCTGGAAGACTTGGTACATGGATTGGCTTTAGCGCTGATGCTGTGCTAAGGGAGGCAATTCGTCGGGCACAGCGTGAGGTTAAGAAAAGAAATCCAGATGCTGACTCTACATTTTACAAACAAGTAGCCAGAGCTGTTGGAAGTGCAGCAATCCGGTATGCCCTTTTGAAGGTCGCTGTTGAGAAACAAATTGTATTCAAATGGGATGATGTGCTCAACTTTGATGGTAATGCGGCACCTTATCTGATGTATACACATGCTAGGGCCTGTTCAATTCTAAGCAAACAGGCAGCTCCTGCTAAAGCTGGTTTGGATCTTCTTGACAGCCCTTGGGAAACGGAACTTATCAAGCTGATTGGTCGGTTCCCCTCAGTTGTTCTTGAGATTGTGCAGGGGATGCAGAGAGAGAAGTGGGGAACCCGCATTGAGCTCTTCAAACTTGCTGAATATACCTACAGTTTATCGGTGGCTTTCAATTCCTTCTACAATCACTGTCCTGTTCTCAAGGCTGAATCAGCTGGATTGTGTGCAGCTAGGCTTGTCCTTGTAGATTCATTCCGTCAAGTGCTAGGAAATGCTCTTTATCTACTTGGAATTGAACCCCTTGAAAGAATCTAACCATTCCTTACTTGGATGGAAAATCACGGAAAACATCATCAAGGGTTGGCATACCGATTTCCTGTAACTCATATCTCACCCTAACTGTAGGCTTGTTAATTTTTACAATGCGTCCAAGATCAATGGGGGTACCCACGACAACGACATCTGCATCTACAGCGTTTATTGTCTCTTCTAATTCCTTGATTTGTTTAGAACCATAACCCATGGCAGGTATGATTTCACTTAAGTGGTCGAACTTCTCGAAAGTGTCTCGGATACTGCCAACAGCAAAACTACGGGGATCAACGATTTCTTTGGCACCAAATTTTAGCGCAGCTAGCCAACCAGCGCCATAGCTCATCTCTCCATGTGTGAGTGTTGGGCCATCTTCAACAACCACTACACGTTTTCCTCTAATGGCTTCAGGCTTGTCTACAAATAGAGGTGACGCAGCTTCAATAATAACAGCTTCTGGATTAACTACCATAATATTCTCTCGTACTTCTTCAACTAAATCAGGTTCTGCTGTAGCGATCTTATTGATAATAACGACATCTGCCATTCGTAGGTTAGTCTCACCTGGATGATAAGTCACTTCATCACCTGCACGATGAGGATCAGCAACAACAATATGTATGTCAGAATGATAAAATGGAAAATCATTATTTCCACCATCCCACACGATTACATCCGCTTCTTTTTCAGCTTCCTCGAGAATTTTGCCATAATCAACTCCAGCATAGAGAATAGCGCCTCGAGTAATGTGGGGTTCATACTCTTCCATTTCTTCAATGGTGCAGTTATAGCGTTTCATATCTTCAAGGGAGGCGAAGCGTTGGCAAATCTGCTCTGCTAGGTCACCATAGGGCATGGGGTGACGGATTACGACAACACGCAATCCTTTGTCACGAAGAATTTGGACAACACGTCGGCTGGTTTGGCTTTTTCCCGACCCAGTACGAACTGCGCACACCGAAATAACGGGCACCTTGCTCTTTAACATGGTAGTGTTGGGTCCCATAAGACGAAAATCTGCTCCGGCAGCATGGACATGAGATGCTACATGCATAACATACTCATGCATCACATCACTGTAAGCAAAGATGACCTGCTCAACTTGATGACGTCTAATTAGCTCAGGAAGTTCATCTTCAGGATGTATTGGAATACCTTCAGGGTATAATTTCCCTGCTAAGACTGGGGGATAAACGCGTTTTTCGATACCCGGAATCTGTGTAGCTGTAAAAGTTACAACCTCATACTGCTTATTATCCCGAAAGTAAGTGTTGAAGTTATGGAAGTCACGACCAGCAGCTCCCATTATAATCACACGAGTTCTCATAGCTGCCTCACATCCAATAGGGGCACGCTTATGTCCAAGCGAGTAAAAGCCTTGTGATTCCACTGCAAATTTGATATAGACAAACTTTTTTAACCAGATAGGTTGAACGTGCCAGTAACCGGGGAAAAATCATGATGGAACGAAGTCTAGCATATGACCGCGCAATTACCATTTTCTCGCCTGAAGGTCGCTTATATCAGGTGGAATATGCCTTAGAGGCTGTACGTCGAGGAAAAACTGCAATTGGCATAAAAGCCGCTAATGGTGCTGTTATTGGTGTTCACAAGGAAGCAACATCTCCCTTGATGGATCTTGAACAAATTCAGAAGATTTACATTGTGGATAAACACATTGGCTGTGCTATTGCAGGGCTTCATGCTGATGCTCGGATTCTCGTTGATTTTGCTCGAGTTCAGAGTCAGATTAACCAGATTACCTATGGCGAGCCAATCGATGTTGAGGTTCTAACAAAGAAAGTCTGTGATCTAAAGCAGAATTACACTCAAATTGGTGGTATTCGTCCCTTTGGTGTTTCCTTGCTTATTGCAGGGGCAGACGAACAAGGTCCACATGTTTTTACTACTGATCCTTCAGGCTCTTATTGGAGCTGGCGGGCTGCTGCCATTGGCTTCAACTCCGAAGCAGCTCGAGATTATCTAGCTAAAAACTATAAGCCTACCATCAAATTAGAGCCAGGTGCTGTTAAACTCTGCATCGACACCTTGCGACATGTTGTTGAGGAGAAACTTGACGAGGAAGGAATGGAAGTTTCCATTGTAGACACAGAAACACGAGAATTC
>JABXGU010000101.1 GCA_016550415.1 archaeon
CATCATTATCGTCACTGATTCAACATTAGAAAACGTCTTGAACAGCAAAGACATCGTCCAGCTAATACACCGTAAAGACATTGCAGCCGGACTTTTAGCCATCGCCTATAAACAGGAACAGCCAGATACCCTGTCTCCCAAATTGGTGGAACGATTTCTCGGCATTAAAGCTATTGGACTCACAGAAACCCAAGTAAAATCCGGAGACCCAGCCATAGCTCTCAAAATCCTCGGTGAAGCCTTAAACGTCGCTACTCCGAAAGAAGAACCAGCACCAAAGCTCGAAATGGTTTTCGACTAGAAGCTGAAGCTATTCACCGAAGTTCTAAATAACCTGCGTCGTCTCACCAGATGATTCAACACCTCACTCCGCATCGCCATCTACCCATTCACGTACGCACCGCACAAGACAAGCAAGAATTGCACTTGGAGGAAACTGGGAATGATGTGAAAACTGCCTATACAAGTATTTCTTTAAGTTTGATTCTCTTAATGTGGTCGGGAATGGATTATGATAACTCCCCGATTTACTAGAATAAAATACCTAATTCTCCAAGCCTTCCTTTTTTGTGGATTGGGTTGTTTACTAATTGGTTCTGGGCTAGCTTTTCCTTTTAGCTATTATCGCTACAGAGACTTAGGGCGTTATCCAGACCGCGTGTATAAAGTCGAACAGTTCTCAGGTCAAGTGTCAAATACAACGCCATTCGAACACTACGACATCAATTATTGGAGTATTCTTGAAAATGTAGAACTACGCGATTTTTACACAAACGGTAGTCCTGTGAATTTACATATTGTTTGTGAAGGGGGGTTAATCGTGAGTTATCACAATTTTTCCAACACCTCTGAAAACCCCCTTAACTTGTTCTTCAATGAAACAATTCCATTACACATACAAGTGGTGTGGAATAACACACCAGCATCATTTTCCAGTTGGATATTTCTCCGGATAATATATCCTACCCCAGTTGTTAGTATTGCACTAGATTATACCCCGATTATTGTGACTTGTTCTCTATTGATTTTTGGGTTTGTGTTGTTGATAATCGGATCATGGCGATGGCTGCAAATCCCCCTCACAGGAGAAAAGACGAAGTAGAAAATAGAGGTACAAGTGATGAATAAGACACTCAACAAGCAAAATCTTGTAATGTACTTAAACGGCGTCCTCATTTTGGGTTGTGTTGGATTGTTGCTCATTGGGAGCAGTAGTACCTTACTTGCAGGGATTCCAGACGCCCATTATGAACTCATACTCCGAACCGAACTAGGTCAAGTGATAGGAAAGGTGACCAGGACTCACCCCAGCCATAATGTTTCTTTCTTAAACCTTGGAACCGCTCTAATCGAAATCGAAGTCTTCACAACAAATGAGACACCAGTGACTCTTCGCATCTACTCCAACAATTTGTCTTACCCTTATCCACTTGTCCATGAATCTACCAACCTAACAGAGCACTATCACCTACGAGTTAACGCCCAACATGACGTCACCATCGAAGTTCAACGCGAAACATCAAATGCCCTGTTCAGTTACTGGGTAAACATGTACAGACGCATCCCAATGGTAGCAAACAACTTACCTGTACAATGGATGAATTACCTCATACCACTTCTTGTCATCGGAATCATCATACTCATCACAAGCCTCATTCTACTACGAAGAGGACTAATCCAATTAGAAGCCCTCCAGACAAAGCTCAATGACTAACCAACGAGAAGCTAATCTTTGAAGTATTGAATCACCTGCGTCGTCTCACCCAAATGATTCAACACCTCAACCCGCATCGCCATCTGCCCCTTAACGGCATGCACAGTGCAAGAGAGGTCTCGTTGGATTAGAATCCACAGTATAAATACTCAGACAGTTTCACACTGCTGGGCAGAACGCACAATGCCGTCTTCAAACCCAAATCGTAAGTTCATTTTTGACCCTCCGTTTAAAGCTCAACGCTACACCGATCCACCTAAAAACCTACATAATTATTAACTGAAAAGTGGCATAAACATCGTTAGTTACTGGAGGATGGTTTAGTTGACGCGTATACATGCCCACCGATATGAAACGCCTCTATGGTTTAATGCGGTTGTCTGTACTATTCCATTTGTAATTGGGGTTGCCATTTACTGGCTATTGGCTACATCATTGGGGATTTGGGCCGCAGCTATTGCCATCGTTTTGATAATTTTCGTTCCCAGTTGTATTTTATGTGTGTTACCCCGCAAATATTTAATTCACTGGTATATGGAGTTCACTGAAGAAGGATTCACTAATTGTGTGTTGGGTCGTAAGCGCTTTTATCCTTGGGAAGAAGTCGTTCAAGTAACAAGTGAAAGACATCCCAACTTTACTCGCCCCTATGACAACATCTTAGTCATCGAAACAAAGGATACCACATACAAATACTTTCTACAAAATTATGGAATTGAAAAGAAATCCAAAATCATCCAATTCATAGAAGACG
>JABXGU010000102.1 GCA_016550415.1 archaeon
TCCTCTGCCGTATATTTTTCCGTCGCGTATTTCGCCGCTGAACGGGTCGCAGATCCATTCTTCAAGCGGTTCTGGCGGCTGAACGTCGTAATGATCATAGAATAAAAGCGTCTTTTTAGATTTCTCTGATTTTACTTCGCCGTAAACAACGGGATTCCCCTCTTCTTCTGGAATAATTCTTGTGGAGAACCCTGCTTCTCTCATCATTTTCTCCACTAATTCTGCACACTCCTGCATTCCTTCTCCTTTCGCAGACACGCTTGGCTGCCTCACAAGTCGAACAAGATCACCAATGAATTTTTGGGAGTAAGCGTCAATATACTCGTAGATTTCTTGCATATACATGACACCACTTTTCTACGTTAAGACTTATTAATGAATTGATTGCCCCCAACACACCGCTTTTTCCGTAAGAAAGTACAAATCTAGCCGAGTTTGAAGGATTTTTCTAAACCCTAAAGAGTTGATGTCCCCCTCCGCAAATTCCCATTTCAAAGACTAATTTTGACCCCAACCCCCCTCCACACACCCAACAACAATAACCTTTGGCTAACGGACATTCATGCATGTACCAGTCTGAGGGTTCAATGGGCTTTGGCAACCCAGAGAGCCATATCCCAATGCTGACCTACCGCATTGTATTCGGCTTTGAAGCCGTCTATAACTCTTTGAGCTTCTTCAGTAAGGTCATTCTTACTTTCAATAATTTCATGCATAGCAATGTAGATTGGTCTGACATAAAGCTCCCAGTCTTCTTTCGAGGAAGCGAAATGTCCTAACACTTGGAACCTAGATTCTTCCATCAATTGCTGCATTTCAAACCTAGTAAGAAAGGAATTTTCAGCTTCGCCCAGAGCTTTCAGCACTTCCGAGGAAACAGGTTTCACCAGCCAAACAGGTTCTGCCAAGATTAGAACGCCATCCTTATACAACATAGTTTTGAACATTCTCAGAGCACTATTGATATCTCCATATACATTCGCTATTCCAAGTCCCAAAGAAGCTACCACATCATACTTTCTGCTAAGCCTTAACTCTCTGATATCTTCGGCGGTATACTTAGCTCGATGCGAAAGATTCAACATTTTAGCACGCGAGTTTGCGTATTCAACATAACTCTCATTGATGTCATATCCTTCGACTCGAACCCCAAAGACACTTGCCCATAAAAGAGAAGGAGAGCCCTTTCCACACCCAAGGTCTAGGACAATCTTATTTTGGGTCAATTCAGCAAGCTTACCTGCCAAAAGCAATGTGTTTGAAGACACTGGATTGAACATATCTGAGTACTTGAAAATGCAATCGTAAGATAGCCTCATTTTGTTGAATGCACCTGCCAAAATTAAGTGAGCACGGCTACTTATTACTCCCTAGGGAGAAATCTATGTTGGTTGGTTGGATTAAATTTTAATGCCCCCCCCTTAAAATCAAGAGTGGGATGTTGGACGGCACGATTGGGATGTGATGCGCAGGGGCGCATCCCTATGGCTTGATAGTGGCAGTCAGGCTTGACTGCGCATGCATGCAATGGAAATAATGTTGGTTTTGAACCATTTAACATGGAAATTCGCTACAAACGTGCTTCAAATCTGCAATTTCCTAAA
>JABXGU010000103.1 GCA_016550415.1 archaeon
GATAAAGAGGTACATTTAGCTATGCCAAAAGTACCAATCAAGCGTCTGCTAGTTATTGCAGCGCACCCAGATGATGAAACCTTTGGCTGTGGAGGCACTATTGCCCAAGAAGTCAATCGTGAAGCTGAAGTGACAGTCTGTTGCCTTACAGGCACTCCTACTCGACACAAAGAATTAGCAGCAGCTTGTGAAATTATCGGGGCTAAAGTAATTGCGTTGAAAGGGAAGGATTTACAACTTACAGTTCCTGAAGTGACCAACACCCTAATTCCTATTATCCAAGAAAACCGACCAGAAGTCATTGTGTCCCACAGCGTAGATGATTACCATCCTGATCACAGGGTTACTCATCAAGCAGTCAAACGAGCAGCTGAGTGGGCAGGCCATTCTACAAAGTATAAGAAAAAGGCATGGCGTCCGAAACGTTTGTTCAGTATGGAAATTAATACGCTCCTAGCCTACCCCACTCGGTTGGTTGATATTTCCGAAATTATTGAATTGAAGACCCAGGCAATCTCCGAGTACCAAAGCCAACTAAAAAAAACTGACGAATACTACCTGATGTTTAATCTACAAAAAGCAAGGCTACGCGGTATACAAGCCGGTTGTGAGTATGCTGAAGCATTCCGTGAAGAACTTATGCCAGTTCATGGTCCTTTCTACCATCCCACTCCAATTGTGAAAACAATTTTCTAACTTCACTTTAATCGAGCGGTGGTCGTATCCGGCTTCGAGATTGAGTGATCTGCTTCACCCAGGTTTCATACGCGGAACTAGGAGGATGGTCCTGGTACAGATTTACCCGGTTAGCTTCAAGTTGAAGATAAGGGCGACCAAGTACTTCTGCGATTGTCAGGAGCTGATTCCCTTGTTCATTTGCATGCTGCTGAATTGGTCCTAACCAGTCATGCCACTCCTTATCTCGTAGCAGATGGTGGTCAATAATAATCATAGGGATGTGGTTAGTAAGGACCCGAAGAACGCCAGCAGCCTGTGCTAGAATCTCTGGAGCCACGCGATCAGGAACCAAGTAGGTAGGAGGACCTGCGAGAAGAAGGATGTCGGGGTGTTGCCCGATAATCCAGTTAGCCGTTTCTTGTTCCATGGGTCCTTGCACATCAGAGCCATGGACCATTGAGAATCCACCACACCGAATTGCTGTCATAATCACCCATCCGAGTTTTGTCCCACTTTCTCCATGGGGAACTGCGGGGGAAAACCGAATCATTGTGTCCCCGATTTTCGTTGCTTTTCCATCTGCGTAGACCACTTCAGTTGCCACTTTTCGGGCTTTCCGAACAAAATTATATCCACGACCTTGTTGGGAGTAATTGATTCGCTTGCGGATATCCTTGCACCAGATTTGCTTCCCCGTGTAAAGATGGTTTGCATCATCAGGGTTGGACCAAAAATAAGCATAATTTCGGTAGAAGGGCATAAAGTGATCGTGGTGGAAATGCGATATCACAATGTGATCGACTGATTGAGCAGTAGATAGTATTTGTCTTCGAATAGTTCTCAACAAAAGATATTCCTTGGGATGGGGATGTAATTGGTCACGAAACCCAAGGGCAACTCCGGGGTCAATTAAAATAGATGCATCCGAGGTTTTGACATGTGTAGCCAAGCTTCGTACACCCAGACTTTCAGCTGCAATAGGTGTGATTTCCAACTCACTACTGATTTGGATTTCACCAGATTTTGAAGGTTTTATTCCATCCATTACAAAATAACTCCGTGGACTACGATGACCGATTCACGTATAGACAATATGTGTTTATCGATACATGCTCATCAGAAAAAATTGTGACTCAAATCAGAAAAAAGCAGTGAAGTGATGGAGTTCGAGGCGCATATGTGCCCCGAACCCCGAAGCTGTGGGCTTATGCTATTTGATTAAGTCTTCAGGCGTGGGAAGTTTTTTGACCTGTTCAGGTTCTTTCCCATAATGTACGCCTGGTTCGGCTTCTAAACGCTCTGTGTAGAGGACCTCACCTTCCACCACAACATCGCGTTCAATGTAGATATCACGCCCATAGAGGTTTTTCACCCGAGCCCGTTCTTCCACACGGATGGAATCACCATAAAACGATGCCCCACGAGCTTTTTCTCCAACTACAATATCTGAGCCTTCAACAAAACCTGAAACTTCACCCCGTCGACCAATACGAAATTCACGTTCTGCAATAATATGAAAAGCCCGAATAGACCCGCCCACATCTATTCGTGGACACTGAATCTTTTCTCCAGCCTGTAAAGATCCACCAATGTCAATTAGTCCGCCAACTATCAAATCAGTGCCAATTACAGCACTTCCACCAACGTCGAGTTTTTCGCTTAGGAATAAAGATTTCTCAGCTTTAATAGCGCCACCACAATCAATCGACTTACCTTTCGCATCTCCAGAAAATTTTGCTGCGCCACCAGCATCTACTTCTTCGAAGGTCAGGTCACCTTCGCTCTTGAAGCTGCCACCAACGTCGACTTTGATTATTTTGGAATTGGGCCCTACGACTACAGAACCGCCAACGTCTATATCGCCGATTTCAACGGCTCCCTCTGCTTTGAATGCTCCTCCGACATCGACTTTCCC
>JABXGU010000104.1 GCA_016550415.1 archaeon
TCTTCCAATGATATCCCATTGTAACACTATTGGAGCTGTCAGAACTTGTCGAAGTGTGACAAAGCAGCCCTTTGCAGTAGATTTCAGTGGAAAATCACCCAAAGCATATCCATCAACTGCAGAAAGTCTTGTCTTAGGAGAATTTGATGCCGCTTTAACCATTGGAATAGATGCCATTGGAATGCTCCCCGGACCCTCCGCCCGTTCTCTCCATAAGATTCCCATCATCGCGTTCTCATCTTTACCATCATTAACAACACGAGATGCATCCGTTATCTTACCTACAGCATTTATGGGAGTAGAATGTGATGGAACTGTTAACAGAATGGATGGAACAGCCATTTCACTCAAACCATTCAAAGTTACGCCAAAGGGTGTCTACAGCGAGAAGGAACTGCTACAACAACTCCTAAAACGTATTCCAGCTTCATAGTACCTACTCGCTTCTGCAATTTCAACAGAATGATAATCAGTTTTCAGTTAAGGGAAGAATTTAAGCCAGTAAATAAATAAGCTAGATGTTCTGGTGAACATCTTTGAAGATAGCTGTTTGTGGTAAGGGCGGCGTTGGTAAAACAACTGTTTCAGCAACTATTGCACGCCTACTTGGAAGGGAGGGCATCAGAGTGTTAGCAGTAGATGCTGACCCAAACACTACTCTTGCCACTGCACTTGGTATTCCTGCTATTGTCGCAGAGACAATTGTGCCCCTTACTGAGAATCAGGAACTCGTCAAGGAACGCACAAGCCTAGATCCGAAGATTTTTGGTGGAATGTTCAAGCTTAATCCAAATGTTGAGGATCTCGCCACAAAGTTTGGTGTTCAAGCACCAGATAATGTTACATTGCTGGTGGCAGGGACAGTGAAGATTGGTGGCTCGGGATGTATGTGTCCTGCAGGAGCCCTCCTAAAGGCACTCATTCGTCATCTCATTGTCGGCAGTGGAGAAGCATTTGTTATGGACATGGAAGCAGGCATTGAGAATCTAGGTCGTGGAACTACACGGGATATGGATGCTTTAATCATCGTTGTAGAACCCGAACATGGCGCGCTTACAACTGTTGGTCGCATACAAAAATTAGCTGGTGACTTAGGTGTCGAACGTATTGTAGCTGTCGCAAATAAGATTATGAATGAAGAGGATAAGACGGCAATCGAGTCGGTCTTAGAAAAATGGAACATTCCCCTTCTTGCATTGATTCCCTTTGATTCTAAGATTCGTCAAGCGGGTTTACTTGGCAAAGCCCCTCTTGATTATGCTCCAGATTCTCCTGTTATTGAAGCAATTGCAGCATTTATTCCTCGGCTTAAATCAGTTCTCTGGGGAGTATTAGAAGAACATCCTTCAGATTCCTGAGTTACTATCCATGTGCAGGAAAATAGATTTTGAAAGTTGTTCCCTTTCCCATCTTACTTTCCACATCGATGTAGCCACTGTGTTGTCTTACGATTCCATAAACTTGAGGAAGATTCAAACGGATACCTTTCCCGGATTCATTTGGTTCAAAAAAGGTATCAAAAATTCTTGGAAGAACTTCTGATGGAATTCCAGTTCCTGTGTCTGTAACCGTAAGGCAAACCCAATTCCCTGATTGCATGTCAGGTAACGGAGGTGTTTTTCCAGGCTCAATGCTTAGGTGGGATAAACACATTGTGAGTGTTCCTCCCTTGGGCATCATTTCACGAGCATTGATTGCTAGATTAGTAATCAGTTGCTGAAGCTGTCCAGGATGTGCACTTATCCAAAAGGGTCCAGTTTGAAAATCTGTTATAATCTTTATAGTTTCAGGAATTATTGCGCCTAGAGCTGAAACTACACTTCCTAAAAATCCAGCCAGTTCGAGTGGTTGAAGTTGTATAGGTGACTGTGTACTGAAGTCTAATATTCTTTGAACTAAATCCGCAGCAGTACCGGCTTGTTTCATTATAAAATCTATGTGTCTTTTTTCTGATTCTGGAATGCTAGGATTGCTTTTCAGGAGTTCTGAAGCATTGATAATCATAGCTAATAAATTGTTGAAATTATGGGCAATACCGGCGGCTAATTGCCCCATTGCAGCAAGACGTTCCTGTTGCTGGATTCGTTTCTGGAGTTCTTTTTCTTTAGTTACATTCCGAATAATCAGCATCTGACTACCTGCTGGGTAGCCTGTCGATACGGGCTGTGCAATACATTCAAAGACTTGACTTGGAGAATCATCAGAGATGACTTCCTGATAGGGCTCGCCTTCTCTCTTAGGAATCATTAATTCCTTGATAGAACGGTTACCAAGATCTGCTAGGATATCTCCCACACAAACATTCGTCAATTGCTTCAAATATTTCTGTCCAGTTTGATTTGCTAGAATAATACGATTGTCAGCGTTTAGTAAAAGCACGCCTTCTGGGAAAATTTTAATTGCTGCAGCAAAGCGTTGTTGTTCATCGAGTAAAAGCGTATTCATCTGCTGTACGGCTAGAGATGCTTGACTTGTTATGGTGTGGAGAAGACGAACTTGAGTTTCACTTAAA
>JABXGU010000105.1 GCA_016550415.1 archaeon
TCAAAATTAAGAATACATGTCTGTCGGGAGTGAAGCACGCATGGAACCAGGAGATTTCCTGCTAGCTGTTGCAATATTAGTACTATTTCTCACATTACTTTATGGCATAACAGTGCCAATTATGACTGCTTTGGGGTCATGAAATAAACTGTAATGGGGGAAAAGTGGCAGGTCAAAGCCTGCCAGTGAATCTGAGACGAATTCAGACCTATTACTCTACACCTATTTTGGAGTAGACTTCAGATTTGCGTGCTTCTACTTTCTTGTCAATTTCATCATGAAGACTATTTCCATGAGAATCCATGGTCACAAGAAGAGGTCCAAACTCTTCAGCTGTAATGACCCAGAGTCCTTCGGGCATCCCCAAATCACTCCACTCAAAAGCACGAACTTCCTTAAGCCCTTTGGCGGCGAGTGCACCACATCCACCCGTGTAGCTACAATAAACAGCCCCCACCTCTTTCAAAGCTGCTAATGTTTTACCAGCCATACCCCCTTTTCCAACAATGATTCGTGCCTTGTATTTTCTGAGGAACTCATCTTCAAAAAGCTCCATCCTAATACTTGTGGTTGGACCTGCTGAAACAATCTCCCACTTTCCTTCCTTTTGCCAGGCTACTGGACCAACATGATATACTATACTTCCCTCAAAATCAACGGGAGGTTTTTCGCCTTTCTCATACATCTCTAATGCTCTATGATGTGCTTCGTCTCGAGCGGTATAGACATGCTCTCCAGTAACGTAGACAATGTCTCCAACCTTGAGTTTTCTTGCATCTTCTTCCGAAATTGGTGTTGTCAAATGATATTCAGCCATTTCACTCACCTTCCAATGGATGTGTTAAATACTTGACTTCCAGATCTTTCGTAATAGTAGCTGTACTCCTTCGGGCAGCCCAACACTGGACAGCAACCCCTACTGGAAGACTTGCTGGATGTCTCATAGCATAATCGACCTTTACCCCTAGGACAGTTGTGTCACCTCCCAAACCCATTGGCCCAATTCCTGTTGCATTAATTGCAGCCATGACTTCTTCCTCAATCTTGGCTACTTCAGGTTCTGGATGTTTATCAGAAAGTGGTCTCATCAATTGTTGTTTGGCAACTTTAATTGCAATATCTGCTCCTCCACCTATACCTATTCCAATAATATTTGGTGAACAGGCTTTGCCCATATAGCTCATTGCATTGTCTACAACCAATTTCTTGACTCCAGTAAGACCAACACCGGGTTTTAACATGCCAACAATGGAAGCGTTTTCGCTACCACCACCTTTAGGAAATGCAGTTATTTCCAAGGAGTCCCCTGGCACAATTTCCCAATTTATCCAAGGAATCTTCTTTCCAGTGTTGTCACCAGAATTACCTCCTACAATGGGATTAACTGCATTTGGTCGTAATGGAACTTCAGAAGTCGCCTTGCGTGATGCCTTAGTTAAAGCATCCTTAATCTCTCCAATGAACGGAAACTTGTCACCTACTTTGACATAGAAAATCATAATGCCAGTGTCTTGGCACATAGGTACTCCTGTATCTGCAATCTCTAAATTAGTGAGTATCGCAGACAACTGTGTCTTTGCGGTTTCGTTTGTTTCCCGTTCATGAGCAGTTCTTAAAGCGTCTTCAATATCCTTAGGCAGTTTTGTGACTGCCATCTTAAGAAGACGGAACGTAGTATCGTGAATTACCTGAGCTGGATCTTTCATAATTCTATCAGCTTCTCTAGTACAAGTCTGTCAGGCTGGACCCCGTCCAGCACATGAAAATGCGTTGTCTTGAAGTCCTTAATCTATGTTATCATAGGTATCAACTATTACTGATGATGTTTTATACCACAATTTGTTATAATCTAGTGAAGATGGTCGCCTCATTACTTGCTTTCGTAATAACTTCAGCGCTCTTAATCATATACAGTGGATTTGATATTCGAAAAAGGGAAGTACCCAATCACGTAATGCTTCTTGGTGGAACTATTGGTGCTGCAGTGAACCTTATTTCTGGTCATTTCTATGAAAATATGTTTCTGCATATATTCGCACTATCTTTCACAATTCCCATTTCCTACATTCTATTCCGACTTGGCGCATTTGGTGGTGCAGATGTCAAAGTGCTGGTTTTAGCGACATTAATCAGTCCAGGTTCTGAGTTTGTTTTTTGGTTAGATCCTTTAACAGAAGCAATCATTGCATCAGGTATAGAAATGATGTTTATGCTCTCTATTGGATATCTTTGGTGGCATCAAGCAAAGAAGCATAATGAAAATGCCTTACACCCACCTTTAATCCCCTTGTTATTCATTGGATATATTTTCGTTACTAGCTTAGCTGGAATAGCATATTTTTTCTAAACTGTGGGTCGAAGATTGTCAAGGATTTCTGGGGGTAGTGTGAATGCAAAAAGGACA
>JABXGU010000106.1 GCA_016550415.1 archaeon
GCAAAGGGAATAAGAGGAGCCAAGTATGCTGGCGTTTCTTCAACTTTGATTATATCCTCTTCAAATACAGTGGCTAGGTCATTATCAATGATGAATTGCTTTGCCTCTTCTATAGCTGTTCGTGTTGCGACTAATACCTCTTCAAATGTCTTTGGCGTATCCTTCTCGATTGCAGCCATAACCTCTTCAAAGCTTTTATTAGGATCGATTTGAGCGGCTAATTTTCTTCTTTCTTTTTTGAGCTCTTTGAGGGATTGGATTCCAAAATGCAGGATTTCTTCAGAGGTCATCCCAAGTCCTCTGAGTTGAATCATTTGCTCAAATCGCTTTTTCCCTAGTGCCCAATCCTTAATTGCATTAGCTTGAAGTTGCTGAAGCCATGCAATATGCTCCTTTAATGGTTCTTCAAGTGCAGCTACTGCTTTCTCCAAATCCTCTTGGAGCTTATCAGGAATTTGCCCCTTACCTATGATTACTATAAATTGAAAGAGACCAGGCATTTGTTGTGCGGATTCGAGAGCCATTTCAGTCCATAATTTTGCGGGTTTTGATTTTTCAAATCGTGTTCGAAATTCCTCTAGATAGCGTGGAACCATTCTAAGCCGCGACAGAACCGCCTTCATTCGTTCCTCTAGGGGCGCATAGTCCTTCGAAATCATGGTAAAGAAACCCCCACTAAGAGTGGTAAAAGCATCCGGATTCAAGATCTTCTGACGTTGTAAATGAAGATAGAATTTCCACATTTCAAGGGTGTTCTCAAGGACTTGCCAATCGATCTTATTAGCATCATTTAGGGCATCAAAGTTGATTGTGTCTTTCATACGGCGTACTATTTCTTTGAACAATTTTTCGATTTCAAAGTCGGGGGATAAATCGCCTTTCGAAAGTTGATGATCATAGGGGTCATGTAGTCCTAATAGGCTTGCAACCTCTGGAAGGATATGAAATAATCGTTCATAAAACTCGTTTTTTAAGTTCTCAAACTTGGTGTCATCACTCATTTTGCTACACCCTCGCTAAGGATAGAAAAGTGAATCAAGTTTAAATTTTTTTATATGTACTTGAAAAAAGGGATTGGACGTTACCAAATGGGATTGGAGTAACAAGTTCTAAACACTCATTTCTTATTATTGGTATTGATAACTTTCCAACCTTGCTGGTAAAATGTAGCTAACTGTCAATATATCATGCAAGGCATTAGGTTACATCACTAGGAGTTCGAGTTGAATCAGACCGAACAGAATTAGGCTTAGTGTTATAATCGAGAGAGGAATGTCAAGTCTGCCTGCTCTTCTGAAGGGTAGAAAGAATGACGTCTTGCTTCTGTAATCAGTATGGTTTTCACCAAACTGCTTTGATAGGTATGAGTCTTCAATGAGAGCTAAAATGACATAGGCGCACAATTCTGCATACCAGAGAATAATTGTTCCTTCAGGGGTTAGCCATCCAAGACCAAAGGTGACAGAGAGAAGCCAGTAGCTCCAAACAGTTAAGCCTAGGGTAAGTAGTAGGAAACCAGTGTACTGAGGGTGGCGAATAAAGTGGTAAGGTCCGGTCATTACAAGCCCTTGCTTTTTGTGCAATTGCAAGTAGATAGCGGAATAAAACACCAATACAAGACCAACCACGATCAAAGCATTCGTTAGCATTGCACCAGGCGACTGGGCAGTCCTTTGAATGAAAGCTATGAGTGCTTCACCTAAACTAAGCGGAAGCTGTGTGAAAAGAGCGACAAGATAAAGGACCATAGGAAGGGTCATTAAGCCAACATAAATGCCTAGCGGAGGAATTTGCTGAACAAGCGGAATCACATATCCGCTGACTGCCAGCATAGTTGTCCTTACCTTCTCAGCAATTGACATTTATCATCAAGCCTCTAACCGATTACCTATCAATGACACACTTTATTCTATAGTTTTGAACACGATATTGCTGAATAGTGGTGGGAGGCTAATTGTGTTGTTGGGGTCGTTTCTTGCACTTTTTAGTTAGGTACAATTACTAAATCGAAGATAATTATCGCAAAGAACTTTGTATCGCAAAGTTTATATTTGATGCTGTGTAATAATCTCTTGAGGTAATTTCTGATGACGGGCAAAATTGACTTGAAGCAACTCGAACGTAAGGCTTACCTTTCCTATCATGAAGATGGTTTGGTAGACCTCTTCCTTGGTTTTGCAGCAATAACATTTGGGCTGTCTGTTCTCACTGAAATGGTGATTGTCCTGGCAGGATCAGTTATTGTTTGGCTCTTTGTTTATATTGCAGCAAAAAGGTTGATTACGGTTCCGCGGATTGGAATTGTCGAATTCTCCTCTGAGCGGAAGTCTAGGCTTTCTACCCTTCTTTGGATTTTGGTTCTGGTCCAAATCATCAGTGTGTGCGTTTCTTTGCTTGCGTGGATGGTTCCTTTGGTTGCAACTATCATTATTTTGAATTATATGATTATCATTGGTTTAGTTGGGGCAGGTATATTCAGTATTATCGCCTACATGTCTGATATTCAAAGATTCTATTTGTATGGCGTTGTTACTCTTGTTGTCTTTCTCGGAAGCTCCTTTTTCAATCTCATTTTCTATTTGCCCATGATGGCGGTCGGTGATTTTATAACAGGTTCTGGATTGTTTCTGCTATTTCGTTTTGTCCACAGATATCCGATTTCCAAAGAGGGTGAGGCTGATTATGCCGGACCAGAAACCTAGCAGCGACGACCTGCACTCGATTATAGATGTTGACAGAGTTATCCATGAGCCAGCCAGGCTTTCCATCATGGCCTATCTCTTTGTCCTTGAAAGTGCAGACTTTCTCTTTCTAAAACAACAAACCGGTCTGACTTGGGGCAATTTGTCATCTCACATTAGTAAGCTGGAGGCTGCTGGTTACCTCAAAGTGGAGAAGAAATTCATAGAAAAGAAACCTCACACAATGGTTCTTCTCACAAAAACAGGGCGAGAAGCTTTCCAATCATACCAACGCAGCATACAACACATATTCAAAGGACTTTAATTGCTATGGCATTATTTCCTTTATTTCAACCATTTGAAACCACATGAAGCTTATTTTTCGATTTCATACAATTCCGAATTGGATCCTATTATTCCGGAGATTCACCAAAGAAACAATATCATATTTGAAGTAGTATCTGTTGAGCGCTAGAGCGGGCATTGATTCAAGGGGTGATACATTTCCGAGCCATTTCATGGCTTGAAAGAGAAGCGGCCAATCGGTTTCTTCATCATAGGGTTCGGGAAGGTATTCCGGAGCAAATTCCCAGCCATCACGATCACTTCGTTCTTCAACTTCAGCGTGTGGACCAATCAGAAAAACTCTGCCAGCTCCATAATTGCAAGCTACAATTGCTGGGTCACCAGTTATGTCATATGTCCCTAAAATAGTGTAATCAGCATTGTTGTAGGGCTGGACATATGGACCTCCTATGTAGATGATTTGGTAAGTTGCAGGAAGCAGATTGGTGACGGGGTGTGTATGGTCTACGATATTGATTTGGGTCATTGCATAACCAGGTTCAGGTCGATCAGCAATTTCGAATATGGGTCCCCAAGCCACTCCTGGAAATAAGTCAAGGTTCAGTTCATCGCCTTCCACCTTATAATCCGGTGGCGGGTAGGCATCGTCGTCCATCCAGACCATATAATCACAAGCATAATAGGCACCAGCACAAATGCCAAAATAGCCTCCGCCATTAGTCACAAAGTCTTGAATCTGTGCTTTTCCTGCTAGGCCTACTTCACCCCAATAAGCTGGGTAATGGCCACCTGGCCAGATGAGCACATCATACTCTGCAAGGCACCCTGCTTGGATATCAGATCCGCGAACGGTTGTGAATTCACAGCCCATCCATTCGACTAGTTTAGGAATCATGATGTTATCAGCAGACCAAGCGCCTTCTCCGTTATAGTAAGCCACCCGAAGATCCTGCATTCGTCGACCAGCATAAAGATAAGCAAAATAAGTGTACAAAAAAGGAACACCAACCACAGCAAATACCAAAAACAAAACCAACACTAGGACAATAACAAAAATCCTGGACCTTCGCAACCTAATATCCACCAATCTTTCAATGTGCTATTCGAAGGTATAAATGATTAAACTGGTAAGGCTGTTTATAGGCATAGAGTAGATGGAATTGTGAATTGCGGGTCCTAAAGTCATGGTAGGAGGGCAAGAAGGCGTTAAAAAGACTTGACCATGTCTTCCATGTTGTATGCGATTGGTTTTTACTATAATTTTATATCGTTGCCTAAAGAAGCGTTTTCCAATCTGCTAAGACTCCTTTTGTTGTGGGAGTGATTATCGTTAGCTCAACCAAGTACAAGAGTGCATCGAGGTATCAATTGTCGGCATTTCGCCGTTATCCCGGGCTAACTATTGTTAGTGTAAGTCTTGCTCTTTTTGCTGCATATCTCATGGTTTTACCGTCTTGGGTGATTGGAGATGCAACTGATGCTCTTCAGTATGCTGTAGCTCATGGATTGGGTTTGACGCCAGAGTTTGTTTATCTTTGCTGGGCTATTCTCGGAATTGCAGTGGTTCTGTTCATAACAATCGTTGGTGTTGGCTATGCCTTTGCAATCATTACCCTTAGGTGGGAACGAGATGCACGCCAAGAGTTTTTTGAGATAATTCAGGATAATAGCATGACGTTTCATGACCAAGTTGATAGTAAGCAGTTGCTTGCTGTTGCAATGCAGGACGTTAGATGGGTTCGGTTTTCATTGAATCCTGCAATGCGGAATATTATCTCAGCTATGGGTTCTCTTGTGGTTGCTTCGATTTTCCTTGCACTAATTGATTTTTCGTTTGGATTGTTTCCCGTGCTTGGGCTGCTAATGTTGGTTGGTGCACCAATGTATGTTTATTTTGCTTACAGATATGCGAATAAGGTGGAGCCGGTTCGACGTGCTCGTTCTGAACAGAATGAAAAATTGACGGCAGTCAGTCAGGAGGTGTTTAGGGGGATAGAGGTGGTTAGAGCCTTTGGAACTGAGAAGTTTGAGCAGGGAAAATTCAACAAAGTCTCAAAGGAATATGAGTACTTGCAGACACGCGAGGCTAGATTGGCTGCATTCTACATTCCATCCCTAATTATGACCACCATCACTACGATTGCCTTTCTCTATGGCGCTTATCAAGTTCTACAAGGCATATTCGCAGTGGGAACCCTCGTTAAAATCGTGGGTTTACTCATCGCCTTTGATTCATTTAGCTTCATGTTGCCCCGTTTCCTGCTGGTCATTAGGGGCGGCTATGTCAATGCACAGCGTATCGTGAAAATTCTAAATTGGAAGGACCCTCTGAAGGAGCCAGAAAAACCTGTAACTGATGTGAACTGGGGCGGCGACATTGTCTTTGATAATGTCAGTTTCAGCTACACATCAAATAATGGTCAAAACAATGCCTATGCGCTAAAGGGAATTAATTTCACAATTCCCAGCGGATCCAGAGTTGCCCTAATTGGAGGTCCTGGCTCAGGAAAGAGCACTATCTTGAAACTGCTACTTAGATTATATGACCCCACAGAGGGGAGGGTCTTGATAGGGGGTGTAGACCTCAGGAATGTCTGCACACATGATGTTCGTGATGCGGTGGGCTTAGTTGAACAAGACATTTTCCTTTTCAGAATGCGCGTTCGGGATAACATTGCCTTTGGACGCATAGGCGCAAGTGATGAAGAGGTAATTTCAGCAGCGGAGAAAGCACAGGCACACAAATTCATTACCGAATTGCCAACTGGCTATGATACTGTCATAGGAGAACGAGGGGGGACCCTAAGTGGGGGTCAGCGGCAGCGCCTTGCCATTGCTAGAACAATAGTTCAAAACCCCAAGATACTCCTGCTAGACGACTCTGTGAGCGCCATAGATGCTCAAACTGAGTTTCAGCTAAGAAAAGCTTTGGATGAGGTGATGCAGGGGCGGACTAGCATTACAGTGACTCAAAGGCTTAGGACACTCCTTGAATCGGATCTCATCATCATTGTTGATAAGGGTCAACTTGTTGCGATGGGCACCCATGCTCAATTGATTGAAACCTCGGAAAGATACAGGCAGATTTTCGAGAGATTACCCGGTGCATTGTCCTATGCTCGAAGAATGACGAAGAGGGCGGGAGGTGCTAGTTAATGGGTATGCAGGCGCGTCGCGGACCAGCAGCATTGTCTGAGGCGAGAGAGAAACGTAGCCGCCCACTTCACCTACTATTAAGAAAAATGTTAGGATACTTGGGACGATTCAAGAAAATAATTGTCCTTGCCACGGTTCTTGTTATTGTTGCTACAATATTCTCAGCTATCGATCCACTCGTCCTCTCTTGGGGTATTGACCTTGTTATAACCCCTGGTAGCCTTTTAACTGGGCTTTTAGTCATCGGCGGGCTTTATTTAACATTAAGGCTAGCTAGCTGGTCATTTGGCTCCATAAACACATGGATTCTGTCTGGTGCACAAGCAGGATTTGTTCAAGCACTTCAACAAGATGTATACAATCACCTCGTGCAAGCAGATTTGGCATACCACAAATCGGAGGCTAGCGGCGACATAACTTCACGAGTGACCTCTGATACTGATGCACTTGGCGCAGGTATCCAAATCATTATTGACTTCTCAAGTCAACTCTTACTATTAGCTGCTACATTCTGGCTTCTATGGGTCACTTCGCCCCTTATTGCTTTGACCGCTCTTGTTGTCGTTCCTGCAGTCATTCTCGTAGTCGTCTTATTTGGAACAGTTGGTCAGCGAACTATGTTGGCTTCTCAGCGAGCTGTTGGTAAGGTCTCAGGGCAGATAGCTGAAAATCTCAGTGGGGTTCATGTTGCTAAAGCCTTCAATCGGGAAAATGAGACTGCTACACTATTGAGCAAATTAAATCAAGAAGCCTATCATCACGGTTTTCGTTTCATGATGCTTATGACATTAATGCAACCGGTGGTCCGGGCAACAGGAATTGCAGCTGTTTCAGCAATCCTTTTTGTTGGGGGCAGCCTTGCAGTTGGAGCCTTGCCTGTATTAACAATTGGCGAGGTATTCCTCGGGACTATTTTGATTCAGCGATTCTTGCAACCTCTCCTAAGCCTGAGCATGATGGCAACCCAGTTTCAAGCGTCAATGGCTTCTATGGATCGTCTATTGGATGTCCTCGAAGCACAACCTGCAATAAGAGATAGCCCCTCTGCAATCCCTTTGAAAGTTGAAAGTGACGGCATTACCTTTGAAAACGTGACATTCGCCTACATACAAGATACCGATGTATTAGAGCATGTTAGCTTCACCATCAATCCCAGCGAAACAGTAGCTATTGTTGGTCATACTGGTGCAGGAAAAACCACCATTGCCGCTTTAATAAATCGCTTTTATGATCCGCAGGAGGGGCGAATCCTAATTGGCGATCAGGATTTGAGACAGGTATCTTTAGAATCACTTCATGACACTGTTGCTCTCATCGCTCAGGAGCCCTACCTCTTTGATGATACAGTGATGGAAAACATCCGATATGGACGCCCTGATGCGACCGACCATGAAATCATTGACCTTTGCAAACTTGTTGGTGCCCACGAGTTTATCGAAGTATTGCCTAAAGGCTATGAAACAGTTCTCGCTGAAGGTGGCAAGAATCTCAGCATAGGGCAAGTCCAAATGATTGCCATTGCGAGAACCCTGTTGGCAAATCCAAAGATTCTGATTCTTGATGAGGCAACCAGCCGATTAGATGCCTACTCTGAGTCTTTGGTGCAAGCTGCTCAGGAGAAACTCTTTGCTGGACGAACCACCGTGGTCATAGCCCATCGGTTAACTACAATCGCCAACGCCTCAAGGGTTCTCGTATTTGAAAATGGAGAACTCGTTGAACAAGGCACGCACAAAGAACTACTAGCATTGGGTGGAAGATACAAAGCTGTCTATGACACCTACTATGCTCATCAATCTGTGACTGAACTTACAGAAGAAGCTGCTGAAGTGGCAAAAGAGGAATTATCCAAGATTCAAGCAGACCAGGAAATTACTCCAACAGAAAAAGATCGAGATTCTGGTTGATTATACACTCTCTGAATAGGCGCTTACGAAGCTGGTGGCTTAATTTTATTAAGAGAGATTTACAATCATTTCCCATCTGATTACAGAGGATGAATACAAAATGGGTGATGAAGGTACAGCTTCAGGTCTTGTTTTAGCAGGCGCAATTATCCAACTCATCGTTACAATCTTATTTTTTGTAATAGCAGGACTAATGTTTGCATTTCTTGCAGCTTTTACATTTGATCCAATTATTGCTGAATACTTCTGGCTGATCTCTCTAACAGTTTCTTCAGTCTTCGTCATCATTGGGATTTTTAATTTAATTTTCGCAATCCTATGGTTTAATTGGCGTAACAACCCAGGTCAACATAAAACTGGACTCATAGTAACCGGAATAATAGCGTTAATCTTTGCAGGATTCATTGGAGGGCTCCTCGCTCTGATTGGAGGAGCAATTGCACCAGAAAACGGCAAATTCGTCACTGGAGCTCCTTCATGGACACCAACACCTACAAAGGCACCTAAATTCTGCACAATTTGCGGAACCCAAATTGAACCCGATGACAAATACTGCCCGAAATGCGGAGCTTTATTGTCACACTGAAAGTGAATCTTTCCTCCATTGAAATCGCAGAAAGCTCCAGTAGTGAACCTTAAGTCACAACTATACTACATCGCAGTCGATATACCAGTATCATAGTTAGTATGCAAGCTTCCTCCAAAAGGCAAGCTATTATGATATACATTAAAAGAGAATAGAATGGAAGGAGTTCGAATAGGTAAAGATGGGCTACGATGACGAAGAGAATTCCTGCGGCGATGGCAAGATTGCTTTGCTTACTTTCATTCCGAGTAATTATCAATGCGTAGGTCCACAGAATTAGAGTTACAGGATATGAAATTACTCCAATAAGATAGAGACTATAAAATGTGAAATAAAAAAGGGGAAACACATAGAATCATAATCCTTGAAGAAGGGCCAAATAGATGATAGGGGTAAACCAGGATGAAAAAAGAGAAATTATACCTATCTTCCGAGACGACTCAGATTAGGTCGTTATGATTTCCAAATGGAGATATTCCTTTGTAATCTAAGACTTGATGAACTTGTCGAGTTTTTGCTGGACAAGGAGGGATTGGAGTACGGTGCTGTTTATTATCCATTCTTTGAGTGGTATGCGAAGGCGTGTGGCAGCTTGTTTTAGTGCAGTGGGTAGGTCACTGAACCTTTCAGGCGACTGACGTAGTGCATTGCGGACATTTTCACGGACTTCCCATACACCGATTGGACAATAATACTCTTCACTGATCTCTCGGAATAGGATTGTAGTGGCTTGTCGGTGGAGTGCAGCTAGTTTTTCGAGGGAAGCAACTCGACCCGCATAGTAGCCGCCTCCCTCTTTTAGGGCATAGCTGGTGCGACCCTTTCTTCCTTCATGTTCTGCCACAATGACGGGTTGCTTGGCAGTTTTGGTCCATATAGCACCGGGTGCCCATGCTTCGAATTGTTCAAAGGACCATCTTCCAGGTATGAATAATATTTCGACATGGTTGCCAATGTAGTCCCCATGATAGAGTTGAATGTCTTGAAGTTCAGGGAATGTTCGCACGCGGCGCATAAGATAACGACCAATGAGATCATCAACAGCTGTTATACTCCATCTTGTTGGGACAAAGCGGCGCATACGCTGGCGACCAAGAAGTCCTGCAGAGAAGAGACGCATTAAATAATTAAAATCGAAGCCAGCATCGAAGAGTTCGCAGCAGGCGACTGTGGCACTAAGGGAATCCTCTTGAGTAATAGCATCAACGCGCCGCGGAATCACTGGATTACTAACCACTTCGAGGCGGTCAAGTGGAGCTGAGGGACCCATGGGCTGTGCCACACTGCTGTAAATGAGTTTCAAAGTGGGCTTCTGCTTCAGAGTCACTTCCATATCCAATGGCTTTGTGGATAAGACAGACTCTGCTGTGATTTCAGCTAGCTTTTCCCGGCGAGCAGCCTTGACATGGCTTTGGGTGATTGAGCGAACCATGCTCATTCTCAACCGGACCAATTCAGACAGGGGTTTTCCAAACATGCGTGATGGGTCGTCAAAGCTTGCTGGATCCTCTGTATCTGTTGCCACTATAAGGGGACCAACAGAAACAGTGGGGTACTGACGCCACCCCACAAAGAGGGCAGGAGGTGACGGTCCAACAAAGGATGTCCTTTCCAGACGCTGACTCATTGGCTGAATAGCTTCCAATTGTAGTAGTAGCGGACAGTGAGTTTTCCCGCAGAGAAGACGACTTCCCTTGCAAACAAGGCATGTATCCTCGTTGATTGGGTGAGCTGTATGCCACTCTTGGAAGAGTAAGCATCGAGGATGCGTCCAACTCTGCGGTGTCGAGGGATCTGGCAATGTTTGTCGTCGCCTTCTAAGAGATTATTATTCTTTAGCTTATTATCAAGCTTTCATTTCAGAATATTCTTCTGTTATGGATTCCTATTATCGTTTTATAGAAGAAACTGTCGATATTAGTGATACAATGTCAGAAACAGCTACTTCGCAGAATCATCGACTACTTATTGCAAAAATCATTTCTCATACTGCATCTCCTACAATTCTGGCAATACCCGCCTTCCTTCTACTTCTATTTGTTACCAATCCTCCATCTCTACTCATCCTTCTTTTTGTGACCATATTATTTGGGTCACTTTTTCCTCTTGGAGTCATTTTTGCTCTGTACAAAACGGGCAAGATTGGTGATTTGGAGGTTTCAGAAAGGGGCAAGCGGTGGATGCCTTTCCTTGGCGCTATTACATCATACGGTGTTGGTACATTGCTTTTACTAATTCTTGTTGCGCCATCAATCGTAACAGCATTAATGTTCTGCTATTTTGGGAACACGGTAATCACATCAATCATTAGTCTACAATGGAAAATTAGTGTTCACGCCTTAGGTGTCTCTGGACCAATCACGGTACTCTTCTTCTCTCTTGGTTGGGTCTATGGTCTTTGGTTCCTTATCATTCTACCAGTGGGGTGGTCGCGCGTTTTACTAAAGGCACACACATGGACACAAGTAGCAGTTGGTTTTTTTCTCTCAATTGCTACAACTTGGATCCAACTCTATTTTCTCCAATTCCTTCTAAAATTTTAGATGGCAACCAAATAAGAATCCCGTACTGATGAGAACCCAATATCTATGCTATTCTGAGAGATACAGAAAAGCTTTGATAATGCTGAAAGAAGATCTACGCCTGAAGACGCACAACACTAATCTAAGTTTACCTGACATTTGCATATTAATTGGATTGAGTATTCATTAGCATCTAATACTGTGAATTGCATGAGGAGGAGTAAAACGATGACAACTAAACCTGCATTTCCCTACAAGGTGGTCATGGTAGGCAATCCTGGCGTAGGCCGACGAAGCCTACTCAGAAAAACCACGCGTACTCCCTTGGAAATGATGAGCACAAAGATAGGCGTCGATATTGCGAAAGCAGAGGTGTCCTCCATACATGGGATTGTGAAGATGGTAATTTGGAATCTTGCAACGACTCCAGAAATTTCAGGTCTAAATGTTTTGAAGAGCCGAAATTTACGTGCCGGCTTATACGGCGGTGCAGATGGTGCCATCTTCGTTTTTAACATCCGGGACCGTCAATCCTTTAGCGATATCTCGAAGTGGATGAAAGAAGCTCACACCAATGTAGGCGATGTGCCGGCTGTACTCGTTGGCACCCATGGTGACCGCCCAGATCTACAGGTCGTTTCTTTTATAGAAGCTGCAAAGTTTGCCCAAGAGCTCAATATGGCATACTTTCAAACGAGTACCGAAGTGGGTCCGGATCTCACTGAACCACTCCAGTCTCTCGCCCATCAATTTTTCGTAAAACTGCATAAAGATCCATATGATGAAGAATTTGGCTAACTGATCTCTAAATGTGGCGGGAGGAAACTCGCCTCTCATCATTTGGTGTAGCAAAGTGCTTAAACTCTAAATCTTCTAAATGTTTCCTTACTGTGTTCTATTCATGTAGACAGAATCATTGTCTTTGACATAGTGTAGGAGTGTTTGAACTCTTGGAAGATAAGATGGCCTGGGAACGACTATATGCTAAGGGTGAGTTTTTGGAATTGGAGATACATCCAGAAATGCTGGCTCAGATGGAACGGTTCAAATCCCGGGGGGTCAAGCGGATTCTGGATTTGGGGTGTGGAAGCGGTCGACATATGGTATTTTTAGCAAAGGCTGGATTCGAAATGTTTGGAATGGATATTGCCCCCTCCGGTCTTTGTGCCACTTTACAAGCCTTAGCAAAAGCAAATCTCGTTGGTCATGTAGCGCTTTCGGATATGCAGGTTTTGCCCTATGATAGTGACTTTTTTGATGCAGTGATAAGTGTTAAAGTTATTCATCATAATCGTTTGAAAGTAATCCAGCAGACCGTTGCTGAAATCTGGAGAGTTTTACGGTATAATGGTTTAGTGTGGGTGACAATTCTAGCGCCAAGGAAGACATCTCGTAGTAAAAGTGTTGAGATTGAGCCTAGAACCTATATTCCTTTGGAAGGTTCAGAGAAGGGTTTACCCCATCATCATTTTACAAAGCAAGGGCTTCGTAAGTTATTCCAAGATTTTTCTATACTTGATATTCATTTATCTCAAAAACGTCATTTCTCACTTCTGGCAGAAAAAACAAGGAAAAGCCCTCCTTGATAATTTGGCAAGTAGAATGCGCATTCAGAGCCTAGTGTGCCTATTGTGGAGAGAACCACATTTTCCAAATACCATATAGGACTTCCTTATCTACGGTAAAGCCAGCTTGCTTAAGGGAGAGTATAATTTGTCCACGATGATGGGATTCATGGGAAATAAGGTAGCCAATAAATGTTATAGCGTGACCTTTGAATACTTTGACTTTTCCTCCCTTTGGAAGTACTTGACGGATTAGTTCTTCGATGGCGTGTCCGGATTGTTCAAAGGATTGCTGAAGTAGTGGCTTCTCTGGCGTTTTCTCCTTTGGAATTTCCACTAGTCCTTTGCGAAGTTCTGGTGCAGCACCTTCGAGCCAGCGGAGTCTGACATTATGCATGTGGGCAAATTGGTCTCCAACGGTACGACCGCCAGATGCTGAAATTGCTTGAAACCCTTCAGGTGTGATAGCATTGAGGAGGTAAATATTGATTCTATTATGGATGCTCCAAGTATTCAATAGATTGTCTTTCATGTGGCAAATCTCCTGTTAGAGCTGAAGTATTGTCGTTAATCTCCTTTTATCATGCTTCTTTGGTGATACGTACAATTGTGGAGTTAAACACTGAACCCCTCCCAATTTTTTGTGGTTGACATGGGGTCAGACCATTATGTGGTTCTCCCGCCAGTCCAACAAATTGCCTTGGTGACCATAATACATTGGGTTGAACGCTTCTAGAAATTTTAACCTTCACTTTAACTCGACCTTGTTCGTTGGACAAGGTAGCTACATTGCCTTCATGGATATCATATGATTCAGCAGCATCGGGATGCATCTGAACAAAAGCTGGTATAGCTCCGTAGACTTCTTGGAATTGCGTATGTGAATAGTTGGGTAGGGCACTATTCAACAGGATAAAATCCCCTTTCTTCAATTTGAGTGGAGTGTACTTAGGAATTGGATTCAGTCCACTCTTCTCTGCAAGGGATGAATAAATCTCGATTTTACCAGATGAAGTCTGATATTCCTGTGGCGGTCTTGTTAGAAGCTTTAAGATTCGTCCTTCACGAAGATCTGAAAGCTTTCCACTTTCAAGAGCATTTTCAAGTGCTATTTCTATTGCATTCCATGAATCCTCATACAACCATTTCTCTTCAAGTCCCATTCTACTAGCAAGCTCTCGCATTAACCAAACCTCATCTCGACTCTTACCCCGTGGCTCGATGCATCTATTTGAAAATCTCACATAGTTATGTCCCCAAGGAATGACCAAATCCTCTTTTTCCAAAA
>JABXGU010000107.1 GCA_016550415.1 archaeon
ACCATCTCAATTGCAGAAAATCGGTATTAAAGGGCACTTTACTGCAGTGCTACTCAACTGTCCAAAACATGGCACCAAAGACAATAAGCGAATACTTTGGAGTCCAATATTCACTGCAGCAAGGGGGATAAAAGAAATTCAATTAGCAGAAAAGCCCCCATTATTAGATTTGCTTGAAGAAGATGTTGAACATAAATGTCCGCATTGTGGAACAGAAAATGACTCAGATGCAATGTATTGTGCTTTCTGTGGTCATTTATTAGAAATCTGAAACAGTTTTTGATTGAAAGGTGTTATCTCAGAATATTAACGTTCAACTGAGAGATTGATAGATGTTTCAGCAATATCTGCGCCATATTCAGCAATACGCCTAAGACTCTCCATGGCTAAACGGAGATTAAGAACAGTTTCGACAGGATATTTCCCGTGGAGTAGGTGCCGAATGCCTTTTTCTTCAAACTCACCAATCTCGCCCACTCGACGAATTGTCTTGTGTGCAAGAGTGACATTCGTAGTTCGAAGGGCATGGAGAGCATCTTGAAAAACAGAACCTGCAAGTTCGTGCATCTTCCTTATAGAATCAGTTACAGGCGACTTTGTAGGAAGTTCCGTTTCCGTCGCAATGGCTGCAACACGTCCCGCATGGTCACCTGCGCGTTCAATACTTTTCACAACAAGTCGATAACCAAGACAGGCACGAGGACTTGTCAAACCAATCTTTCTTATATGATCACTTCTCCCAATCGCAGTTGCTAGTTGGCGAAGAATATAGAAATAGAAACGATCCACTTCTGGATCCCGTTGAACAACTTCTTCTGCCAACCTTCGGTCTCCTTTTAATAGAGCTGCAACAGCATCCTGCTGCATCGATTGGACAAGAGTCTCCATTCGTTCAAGGGCATTAAGAAGTGGAAGGTTGGTCTGTCCTAGGAAGCACTGGATAGATATTTTTTCAGTAGTTTCAGTTATTATCTCTGCACCAATGAGAAGTTTACGAATAGCGTCCTTCACGGGTACTCTCTGATCCGCACGAACCTGTTTGAGGTCAAGATGAATGATGTCATAACCAGCCAAGTAGTGAGTAATAAAATCACGGACAATATCTTCGGTTGGAGAATTGCGTGAAATCTCCACTTCTGATTCTGAAAGACGGGATGCCTCAGGTGATGCTGCAGTAAAGAGAAGAAGGGAATAACTATCTTGAGGGACAATTTGCACCTCGCTTCCAGGTTTTAATCCTGCTCTTTCTGCCCATGATTTTGGAAGCGAAATAATATAAGTTGCACCACCAGTCAATTGAATTCTACGAGTTTCTACTCCAGACATAATGTGTCACTTGGGTTGTTTTAACCTTCTAAATATAGAAATGCTATATTATATAGAAATTTTGGTGAAAAACTATATACAAGGAAAAAATTGTTCAAAACAAAATCTTGCGCATAGACAGGCACTATATGTAATGTGATTTCCATCAATTACAAGCATGCTTTTTTTACTAGATAGCGCACAGGCAATGTTGGCTAAGAAAGACGTTTCAGGGACATTGTTCAGCGAGCTTTAAGATGCGCATTCAAAAGTTGATGTACTTCTTCAAGGGGAAGAGCTTCAACAAAATGATCGTCACGTCCCGTCATTGATGTAGCCATGCAAAGACCATTAAGAATGGCTTCTTCTGTTACCTCTACTGCAGCAGAAAAGAATGGTGTTAGCAAATGGTCTCGAAGCTGCTCTCGGTGAATTACCGAATCAGATGAACTTCGGAACTCGTGGTGAGCATTACTAAAAGCAATAACAAAGTCTCCACTACCATGACTAACAAAGCTACCAGTGTGACCGATACCGATGACTGCTCGCCGCGCAATACGACCTAACTGCCGTGAAGAGAGAGGGGCATTAGTTGCGAGAACAACTACAATAGATCCTCCATCCAAATGCGATGAGGAAGCCTCAGCAGACATCAATTCAGCCTTTTCAAGTAATTGCCCTACCGGCACTCCACCCATTATCAAACTGCCGCGCCGACCAAAATTGGGTGTAACCAAACAACCAATAGTGTATCCTCCAGACTTCTCTGGAAGAATGCGTGATGCTGTTCCAATACCACTCTTATATCCTAGCGCCATAAGACCCGTTCCTGCTCCCACACATCCTTCAACGACAACTGAACTAGCCTCATTAATTGCGGCAAAGACATGCTGTCTTCGAACATGTCTTCCCTGTGCATCGTTTAGGAAACCATCGTGACACTCAGCAACGATTGGGTTTGGAGTTGGAGATGATATACCTGCCATTGGGTTCTGCTCAACAACATATTGAGTAACAGCATCCTCAACCAACCCCACATTCATTGTACTGGTCAGCAAAATTGGAGTTTCCAGTCGCCCCAGCTCTAGTAACTGTGCCAAACCGACTGCTTTTCCGAATCCGTTGATAACATGCACTGTACCAATAACTGATTCTTCATAGAGATTCCCACGATGGGGAAGAATTGCTGTTACACCCGTCCGAATTGGACCCTTTCCTGGGATTAGATTTCCCTTTCCACGAATAAGAGTTGAATGGCCAACTAAAACATCTGACACATCAGTAATCGAGTTCTGTGGACCGCAAGTTCCTGAACCGATTACAAGCCCAAGATCTCGGACACGTTGTCGTTTCATCATCATCACTCAATCAAACCTAATAAGCTTAACAGAAATATTATCAAGAAAAGATGAACTGAAAAAAAGGCTTTCCTAATGTAAAGAAAAGCAATCAAATTTAATATTCATAGCTAAATGAACAAAACCGAAAGTTTAATTTAATTCGGGTATCCCTAACTTAGGATGGAGGCGTGAAGAGCCACTCAAGGCGACGAAAGCCTTAAGTAGCTCGATGTGCCCCCCTCCGTTTTACCATCACTTTGTAGTCCATATGCTTTGCATTTGGATGTCGGGCCTAGGATGACTCTGACCCCTCAGTGTCTTCACAATGATGGCCATTCATAGGTCGCATACCCTGAACTACGCCAGTCAGAATCAGCGTGGGTTCTAAGTAGTACCGACACAGATACGCCACTTGGTGGATGACTGGGCTTGGGCGCCGAAGAAGGCCGTGGCAAGCTGCGATAAGCTGCGGGGTGGTGCATGCAGCCTCATCCGCAGATCGCCTAATGGGACCTCCTGACGT
>JABXGU010000009.1 GCA_016550415.1 archaeon
ATAACTGAGCCAAATGTTGGAAGCGATGTTGCAGGAACAGAAACCCAGGCTAAACTCCAAGGCGATAATTATGTAATCAATGGAGAAAAACGCTTTATTACAAATGGTCCGGTTGCTGATTTTCTTCTTTGCTACACTGTCACAGATCCCAAGGCGAAGGCAAAGAATGGAATGACAGCATTCATTGTTGAGACAAAATTACCTGGTTTTGAAGTTGTTGAAGAGTATGAGCTTCTAGGGATGAACGGAGCCCATGTGGGCCACCTTGCATTACATGATGTTAAGGTTTCAAAGGAGAATGTGCTTGGCACGGTAAATGAAGGATTCGAAGTGGTCATGGCTGGACTCAATGCTGAGAGGACAATTCTTGCTGCTGAGATGAATGGTATTGCTCGCGCTGCATTGAAGGAAGCCATCAAGTATAGTGACGAGCGAGTACAGTTTGGTAGGAAGATACGTGAATTTGAAGGCATAAGCTTCAAGATTGCAGATATGGCAATGAATCTCGAGGCAGCACAACTTCTTACAATCAAAGCTGCACGTCTCATTGATGAAGGAAAACCAGCGACCAAGGCTGCAGCCATTGCCAAGCTTTTTGCAGGCGAAACTGCAATATCGACTGCCACAGAGGCACTTCAAGTTCTGGGCGGCATAGGCTACACCAAGAAGCGCCCAGTTGAACGTTACCTTCGTGATGCCCGCTTAATGACGATTGGCGGCGGAACAGCAGAAATCTTGCGATATCTTATCCAAAGAGAAGTGTACCATGAGTTTGGCTTTTAATAAAACAATAACTAGCAGTGTACCAACTTGAGGTAACCCAAATTACTAGTAGTATCAAAAATGATAAAGAGTATCTGATTGTTTTTATCCGAATCTATTAATGAGGGGCTACCGTGTCATCTATTCTACAGCAAGGTGCACTTGGCTATTGGCAAAGAATCCGTCAATTCACTCCCAATTCTAGGAAGCTAATTGCATCTAATGTGACACGTTCTTTTGGAGGAGGAATATCTCAGACTCTATTCAACCTGTTCTTAATTTCACTAGGTTATTCCAAGACTTTTATTGGTGGGTTCATGGCATTTGGTGCCTTTTCCATGGCAATTTTTTCTTTATTTCTTGGTCCCTATGTGACACGAGTAGGTTCCAAAAATGCCCTCATTTTAGCCATTCTAATTTCCTTCTGCACTGGCACATCACAGGTTGGTTTTCCCTTAGCCATCGTGCTTCTTATGACCTCAGGGCTGCAAGGTATTTCTAGCGCACTAACAAACGTTGCGTTCTCACCCATCATGACTGAGAATAGTACGCCCTATGAACGGACTCATCTTTTTGGCACTTCACAATCATTTAGCATTCTTAGTAGCTTCTTGGGCAATATTTTAGCAGGCTACTTGCCTGGATGGATCGCTCTTACATTCTTTTTTCCAATAGATAGTGCACCCTCCTTCCAGCTTGCTCTCATCGCTTATATTGTCCCAATAATTATCAGTATAGTACCACTCATTGGTGTCACAGAATTAGGCAACAAAACTATCAATAATTCCATTACTAACAGTACAATGAACAATATTACACAAACAAGTCAAGTGACGCAGGAACCAAAAGGACAGATAAATCTAGTTCTAAAATTTGCCATAGTCAATGTGTTTATTGGTCTAGGCGCTGGTTTCGTCGTTCCATATCTTAACGTCTTCTTCTGGGAGTTCTATGCACTGCCAACCCCAATCATTGGAATAATCCAGGGTTTGGGATCACTCACTCTATCTGCTGGTGTATTCCTCTCCCCAGTACTATCCACGCGTATAGGTAAAGTTCGTACTGTTGTTCTTTGTCAGGCACTATCACTGCCATTCTTGGTACTGATTGCTATTATCATTAACCCGTTCATAGCCATCATCTGCTATCTATTCAGAGGTGTTCTAATGAATGCTACTGGACCTGTGGATAGAACTTTGCGTATGGAACTAGTTCCGAGCAACTGGCGCCCCAACATGAGTGCAGTAACTGGCTTCTCTTGGAACTTTCCTTGGGCCATAAGCACACAGCTTACAGGACTTTTATACGATCAAGGAGCTTACCTTATCCCATTCTGGTTCACCTTAAGTTGCTACAGCTTTTCCACACTCTTGTATGCCATTTTCTTTCACAATATAGAGCAGCACCCTAGCCAAAATAAGGACGAGAAAAATAGGGTAACCAAACCTCAATAGAAAATTCAACAAAAGAATCGCATATTATTCCTTAGGGTTCATAACTCGCCCAATAAACAAGATACAATTAGTTTTGATGTTCCTGATGAAGAATAGGAATGGGCGATCAGCCCGAAAAACTGGAATTGGAACAGGTCTTGCCATGCCCTTGGGTACCATAACCACAGCAGTTGCAGCAGCAGCCTCGGTGCCCTCTTCATTCACATCAACATAGGCTTTGTGTATTACACCAGATATCTGTAAGTCGAGAGAACCTGTCATTCTCGAAAAATTAGCATCTTTGCTTGAGAAGGCATCAAGCATACCCATTTCCCTTAGAACATTTTTAAGATTGAATTGGGCTGACATCTTGAATCGTGGCATGAATACTTCGACATCCTGTTCGTGAATATCAACGAACCATTTTGCTAGGTTTTCTATTGTAAGGGAATTCTCAAGCTCTGTCAGTTCTTGCTCTTCTTTAGGCAGGAGGATAATAATTGATAAATCATCACCTGCATAGGGTAACTCAAGAGCTTGAAAATCAGATTTCTCCATGAACCCAAATCGCCTTGTTTGATGCATCATAGGAACCATTACTTCATTTCCAGTAGCTAGATTGAATTGTTCCGTTCTTGTATCAGCTTCTTTGAATTGAAATTGCCAATTGCCCTTGAAATAGATTGCATTGGTCAAGACCAAGCGTGTTGCCTCATTTAGGATGCCTTTACTGATGAGTTCTGTAATCTTTTGCTGAGTTTTATCTCTAACCCATTCGTTAATGCGTTTCATAACAAACTCGTGTTCTGAGTAATCAACTTCAAACAATGACTCGCCATAGTTTTTCTTGATAATGTCAAGAAAAGCTGGAAGTAAAGCGTAGTCCTTCTGAATCCACAGTGCATTTGATGTGATGATACTGTAATCTGAAATGTTCTCCCTGTCTAGAAGTAATTTATTCAATGTCTTAAAGGCTGGATGTAACTTTTCTTGTTCCAAAGCAAAATGGAGTACCTCAGCCATTTGAGTTGCGGTCCTCCCGTCTGCTCCTGCGTAAGTCATAGCTAGGGCAGTGGAAATGCTCAGTGGTGAGAAGAATAGATTCCCTTCTTGTCTTCTTAGATTTTCATATAGATCAATAGTAAAGGCATTGAGACCATGAACCAAAATCTGATTATCAGTAACTTGTGCGTCAGTTCTTCCATTTTGTTTTGTCATCTTGATTACTCCAACACTGACTCCTAATCAGTTATTTTATTCCTGCTTTTTATTTTAATTATAGTTTCTAATGTTTTTTACCTGGAGGTAGTTGAGTTAGTAATGTTTATATATGTAGATTTCTACATAGGCTAGGTAGAGTTCTACATATGCAGGTGTCTACATAATGGCTTTCAGTGGTAAAGGAAGAATCAGAACAAAAGTGGCTACAATCAGCCCAGTTCAATTCATCATCCTGGCACAATTAAACAAAGAACCCGCCCATGGCTATATGATTCTCCAGAGTCTACGACGAATACTTGGCGGCTGGGTTCTGAAAAGCGGCACTATCTATCCTGCACTGCACAGCTTAGAAGAAAAGGGCCTTATTATTGGCGAACGAGTCGCACAAGATGATCGTCCTGATGCCGTTCAATACCAGATTACTACAAAAGGAAAGCAATTTCTCCAAGAGGCATTCAGTGACTTAGGAACAGAGTTCCGTGTACAGAACAATCTTTTGAGATTTCTCTGCAAAAGCGTAAACGGAAAAGCACGATCTAGACTGTTTGATTGGACAGTACGTGAACAAAATCCGATTGGTTTCATGGCAATGAAATGCCATTGCGAACAGGACCGTTGTGAACCAATTCATTTGGATTTCCTAACGGAGTATAGAGAATATCTTCAAAGAGAATTAGGGTGGGTAAAAAAGCGCCTTGCTAGATTAAAGGACTCTAATATGGAGTAAAGGGAGGTGAAAGAAGAAAGTGTGTGATGATCATTCTCATGGTAGGTTTATGCCATTCCATCGTTTCATGCACGGTTCAATTTGCTGTCCACCATTTGAAGTGAGTAAGGAAACAAAGATCAAGAGTCTTGAGGCACTAAAGTCACGAATCGAGGACTACCTTAAGCAAATTGATGAGCAGATAGAGGAATTGCAGAAGAAAGAATAACCAAATAATCTTGGATCTAAACTCCGCGACGTCGCATCTATTTTTTGTTATTCTTTCTTTTGTATTATTTTTGAGACTAAAGCGTGAAGAATATATAAAATCAGATAGCCATAAGGCTATAACTAATCAAAGATATTTAGTCTTCAACTTAAGATAATGGTGGGAGCCTAGTATGCCATCTTCCAAGTTGAGTGATAAACCACATGGAGTTTTTCACGGAAAAGATGAAATTGAATTACCCTACTGGCGCTGGAATGCTAAAAATCCAAAGGCGATTCTAGTAGGGTTACATGGCGCATTTTCACATGCCCGACGACTACATTTCGTTGCAGAATATTTACAAAAACAGGGATACACTTTCTATGCATATAATCAACGTGGTCACGGTACTAAGCCAGCTAAAATAACTGATGTAAACAATTTCCAAGACTATATTGATGATCTTTACCAGGTAAGTTTAGCAGTTCGTGAA
>JABXGU010000010.1 GCA_016550415.1 archaeon
GAGGAGCAACAGAGATTCCAGCATTGGCAAGCGCTTGAAGGGTCTCAGCATAGTCTTGTGTGGAGCGGTTGGCCAGACCATAAATATGGTGGAGAATCTTATCATCGCCAACCACATCAACTGATGCACAATCGATCCCAGTTTTAGCTAATTGCCTAGCTTCTGGAGCAGTTAGGAATCCAGTGTGAACGTTAAGAAATAATTCTGTTGTATTCTTAATTTCGGTAAGGACATTGAAAAAGGGACTTAATGGCACCTGACCCTCTGAATCACAACCACCACTGATAAGGCAACCAATTCCTTGATTTGCGGCAAGTTTCTGGCAGAATGTGAGGAGTGTAGAGGGTTCGGTAATTGGATTCATATGCTGTAGGAATTTGCCACCGCAATGCTGACAGTCTAGCTGGCAACTTCTTCCAGTAACAGAGATGGAGGGGAAGCGTTTACCGGGGAAATAGAGTTTGACTTGCTGATTGAAGTTTTGGTTGGTAATATTTCGTGCAGCTTGAAACAATGGACCAAGTTCAGTAAAAGGCGCATGAAGCCAATTTTGTAATTCTGTCATTCTCAACTCGGTAGGTGAAATCACTGTTTCAATCCTCTTTGTAGAGTCCATTCTTCTGTGTTATACCAAGTTTCAGCAATCTTTTGGGCCCTTTGTAATTCAGCAGATGTTAATGGTTCATCATAGAAATGAGCAGGAAGGGCATCACTGAAGCCTGCGATAAGCACTTCTTCAATTTTCTCGAATGAAGGTACCTCATCTAACTCGTGTTGGAGAGATGTTAGTCTTTTAGACACTTGGTCAATAACCTCATTGCTTGGTATACTACCTCTTATCTTTAGGAAAGAGAACATCTGCCGCAAATCTAATTGGCGCAAAATAGTGCCATGTTGCAGTAGAACATTTCCTCGCCTAGACTGGGCGTTTCCAGAAATTTTTCTTCCTTCTATGAATAGATTAGGGCAGAATCCCTCTTTTCCGGAGGAAAAATCGGCATGCACACCTAGGTGACGAAGCCCTTTCAGTAAACCCTTGCATAAGTGTTCATAGGTAGCGATTACATCATCTGGTAGTTTGATTTCTTCAATGTTGCAAATGATACTATAAGTTAGTTCTCCTTTGAAGTCATGGTATACAGCACCGCCGCTTGAAAGTCGCCGAACCACATCAATTCCTTGAGATTTACAGGCATCAACATTAACTTCATTTTGAATGTGTTGAAATCGACCAATTGAAACAGCAGAGGGAGACCATCGGTAAAATCGTAAGGTGTTTGTCCCTGTCCCACTATGACACGCATCAAGGAGAACATGATCGATGGCCATATTTTCAAAGGCTGTATGGATTCCAGTTCGAACCAATCGCCATGGACGAGCCATCGGTCAAAGTTCACCTCCAAGTTGTTGTTGGATTTCAATGAGTTGACTCGGGGAGGGTAAAACAGGGAAGTTGTAAAGAGGCCCTCCAGGTCGTTCAGTAAAGAAAGGACGATTACATGATTGGCAACCCGATGTCTTGAAGGCGTCTCCCTTCTGAATTATCTTGTTAAGAGTATCTTGTTCGAGACCAAAGTCAATTAATCGTTGTTCAGAAGAATCAAACGTCATCTGATTAACTCGTGCCATGTTGTTCTTAATTAGATAATGGGCTAATTGGAGTCGGCGGTATTGCCCTAAAGAAGGACTGGAATGCTTAGCAAGTCTTGTGCCTGGTAAGGGTGTAAAGGCGAAGAGCCCAACAGTAATGCCTTGGTCTGTTAATTGTTGAAAGAGAGTGACTGCTTCTTCCTCTGTTTCACCAAGTCCTACTATTAGATGCGTGGTTGTTCGATCAGAGCCAAAGATGTTTTTAGTAGTTTCAAGTGCACTGAGGTGATTTACCCAAGTAAATGGTCCATTAACCTTGGAGCCTTTAATGACATGAAACAATTCAGGTGTAACAGCATCTAGTGAGATGGCTACTCGGTCAACTCCCAGTTCTTTGAGTTGACGAATGAATGTTTCAGACATTGGAGGAATGGCAATGGAAATTGGGAGATGAAGAGTAGATTTGCGAATAAGACGAACTATGAGAAGTAAATCCTTTTTCAAACCGGGATATAATATGGTTTGGATGCATATTCGCTTGAAAGGTAGGTGCTTCTTCTGTTCTGAGAAGGTTTGAAGAACTTGAGAAAAAGGGAAGGTGGGCCAAGTGACTCGGGAAAGTCTATCTGCAGGAGCATGGCTAGTTCTTGCCTGTGCACAAAATGCGCAATTTGCTGTACATCCTTTGGAAGTATATGTCATGAAATAGGCTGTTGTGGGAATAGCATCAAGCTTGCATTTAAGTAGTCCAAGAATCGCAGCAGTCCCCACTGAAACCCGTATCGATTCCAAATCCTTCGCACCTCATTACTAGTACGAAACGAGTTGTGATGTGCTATGAGAGGAAGTAGTTTAGCCTTTCGGAAGGATATGACAGTTATTGACAGAATGAATCAATGACTTTAGCCTCATATTTCTTGGTAATGCTTTGCCGGTTCGGTAATATACTTAGATTGCTGATTTTGAGTTTTACATAGTGGGAGGTTATTGATGGAGGAAAAACGTCATCCAGAAATTATATTGTATGTACGCTCCTTTGAGATTTCAAGTGGTTCCTTTGTTGATCGAGAAGGTGCGCAGCACGCATGTGCAAGAGCAGGAGACACACCATTTCAGGGTTTAAAGGATGCGAGCCATTTAATAGGTAGGGTTTTTCCCGATCCAGATTGGAAGGCGTTGTGTCTCGCTCAAGCCCTTCAAGAAGCAAGAAAGTGTGAAGTAGTAGTAATCGATTTAGGCAAGGGATTTTTACGTCGGTTAAAGCTTAGGAGACAAGGAATCCGAAAAACACCGCAGTTCGTGGTTAATGGGCAATTACTTCCGCCAGTAACAAGTTTAGATGAACTTTCTAGTCACATCTAGCATAGATTACACTGATGGCTTTACGGATAATTGCATTCAGAAATTAACCAAGAACAACAACTAAAACCAAAGGGCAGCCTAAAGGGTGAGCGGTGTCTCTATGCGAATTACTGGTTCTGATGAAGAAACAAATGCAGTAATTAATATTGCACGTCTCATGTTACTCGCAGCCCGTACTGCGCCTAAAGGCAGAGGTATCGATAATATTCAAACAATGATTCTCACTGGTAAGGACAAAGACGCTGTGGCTCAGGAGTGTCATAAGATATCTAAGAGTCCTGATGACAATTGGGTTCGTGACGCAAAAAATATTGAACAGTCATCCGCGCTAATTCTCATTGGTCTTAAGGGACCTGAACCTTTGGGTACTCAATGTGGTGCATGTGGGTACGATAATTGCGCTGAATTCAGGAAGGCTGGACGCAAAGAGGGGGTCTTCTTTGCTGGTCCCACTTGCATTATCAAAGCTCTTGATTTAGGTATCGCCATTGGAAGTGCAGTTAAGACTGCACAGATTCATAATGTGGATAATCGTGTATTCTTTAGGGCAGGTGTGGCGGCTTATCGGCTCAAATTAATGCCTGAGTGTACAATTATTATTGGCATCCCTTTGGCAGCGACTGGTAAGAGTGTCTTCTTTGACCGCTAGAGAAATTTAGCTATTCAGCTTTGATTAGGTCTGTTTAGCAAACTGTCTAGAATGAAATGGAAAATGGTAGCCCGGCGCGGATTCGAACCGCGGTCCCAAGGTCCAGAGCCTCGGATGATTGACCAATGTGATAATCGGATGATCTACCAACCGGATAATCTACACTACCGGGCTTCTATGCAGAAATTCAATGTATTTTATTTAGGCTTTTTGTTTTTCAGCAGTTCAAAACCGAATATTTACTGAAGAATAAATGACGTTATTTAGCTTTTGATTTTGGAGTTGGAGCTGGTGACTCTATCCTGCTAATTAGGAGACCGGAGTCGAGAAAGATTTTGAAACTGTGATCCTCATGGATGACTTCAAAGGGAACTGGGAATTGAGTAGCGTCCTTAACAATATCCTTTGTCAAAAAGAACGTGGCACGTTTTCCGCAAACCGGGCATTTTAAGGCTTTCCAATATTTCCGTGCTTTAGGAGCCATTTCTATTCAACCTCGTTTAAAGTACTTTTTTGACAGCATCAGCTATGACAGGAGCTACAGATACTAGGCTGATAGGAGAGTGGACTGTATCTGTTCCTACTACGTCGATTGCTCCTGCTTGATAAATTCGGACTAGAGCATTAAGGACGAGCAGCGGGTGGGTACATGCAACATAGATGTCCTTTGCACCATTTTCTTTTAGAACCTCAATTGCTTTGATGATTGTGTTGCCAGTGCTGATGATATCATCAACAATTAATACATCGCGTCCTTTCACATCTAGTTTTCGAGGACGAATTTCCACTGTTTCCGCATCGAAACGTTTCTTTTCCAAAGAATCAAAGTCAACGCCAAGCGTATCTGCTGCAATTTTTGCCCAAGCACCAGCCTCTGCGTCAGGACCAATAATTGCAGGTTGATGCATTTGATATTTTGCAGCCATGTACTTGGCTAATACACTCATTGCACTCAAATCATCTAGAGGTATTTTCGTCAAATGTGTTTGATCAACAACACGATGACGGTGTGAATCGATGGTGAAAATATGATCAGCACCAGCAGCTTCTATTAGACGACTTATTGTCTTTACACTGACGGCTTCACCTTGCTTGAATCGTTCATCTTGGCGGGCATAGGCAAAGTATGGGAGGACTGTAATGACACGACGAGCCTTCATATCCTTGAGGGCATCGAGCATTAGGAAGAGCTCAATGAGATACTGGTTTGGCTCATGACCCAATGACTGAACAAGAAC
>JABXGU010000108.1 GCA_016550415.1 archaeon
ACTCCATCCTGATCATATAAGGCTGAAAATGAATATGTGTTAGTACCGTTCATTTCTGCGAAGGGGTCTTCCATTGCTACCTCAATCTCGAATGCAAAAGATCCATCACTTGCGGATTGACTAACCAAAGTTGAAGAATTGATGTTCTCGGTTGCCTCAATTGCGTTATTCCAGTTAGTTTCATGGGTGCTCCAAATGGGATTTACAAAGAATGACCTTCCAGGATAAGGCACAGGACTAAGTGGATAAATTGTAATCCCTGCTTGTTCAGATTGATTATTACCATCTATATCAGTTGCATACAGTACCCAGTAGACCTTCTGATCCTGAAAGTCTGCTGAACCATTGTAATCTACATATGAAGCAGAGTCATAATACCAGCTAAATCCTTGGTAATTGTAATTGACTACGTCATCTCCGCCTTCTTGACTTATATTGAAAACATGAATACTGAACTGCCCTTCAATCTCAGAAACATATTCTGGATTGTCGTTTTCCTGAACTGTTGTTCTATAATAAATGGCGCTATAGTGATACGTGTTTCCTGCAATTTGTGCTTTCACCATAACAGGCGTAATTGAGAGCAGGAAGATAGTTGTTGCACATAGTACCAGCCAAGACTTCTTTGGTGTCATCTTGCTTCACCATCTAGTCTGTAAAATCCGCGGGTTGCTATATAAAGAAGTGTGCAATGAATATATCTCTAAATCTATTCATGAAATTGATTTCGAATTTTCGACAAATCGTTCAGTTCATAGAAACACTCTTTAGTCTGGTCATGGATGATGGCTAGCAAACGATATCGAGGATACACCATGCGAGCCGTTCTCAAGCTCGGAGGCTCTCTCCTATACGACATTGATGGCAATATTATTGTCGAAAAAATAAGGAGATTTGCCCATTTCATCGATGTTCTTCTGAAGAAGGGGCACGAGTTTGTGATTATTGTTGGTGGGGGAAAAGCAGCTAGGACATTCATCAGTGCCGCACGTGAACTTGGTGCAAGTGAGGCACAATGTGACTGGTTGGGAATTAAAATGGCGCGTCACAATGCAGAGTTGCTTTGTGCGGCTCTGGGTGATGCAGCATACCCTAAGATTGTTGAAACCCTTGATGAGCTTGAGACTGCAATGTGTTATAGTAAGTGTGTTTTAATGGGGGGTTTGATTCCAGGTCAATCCACAAATGCTGCAGCAGCTCTAGCGGCTGAGATAATCAATGCGGAAATGCTCTTTAATGCTACAAATGTAGATGGAGTGTATGATAAGGATCCAAAGGAACCTGGAGCACAGAAGTTGGATGAAGTTACTATTGATGAACTTCGTACCATACTTTCAGGGGGAGGAACCCGAGCAGGTGAGTACAAGCTCTTTGATCCAGTAGCTATTCGGGTTGTTGGACGCTCCAAGATTAAAACAGTAATCTTCAATGGCAATGATCCTGAGAATCTCCATCGACTTTTTGAAGGAAAAAAAGTTGGTACCCTAATTATACATGATACGGG
>JABXGU010000109.1 GCA_016550415.1 archaeon
ACTCCAGAGCTTTGACGTTTGCCTCGTTTGAGGTGCTTGCCAAACCATAGATTAGAGGTCGCTTTGCATTGGCTAGTATCTTTGCTGCTGTTTTTACAGCCTCCTCTAATGTCACCTGACGTACTTCAGATTTATCAGGACCAGACCTCAACTCAGGATGATAAATCCGATGCTCATCACGCACCCTAAGAAACTTCGTATGACCCATTCTACATGCATTAATCGCCTCAACAATTGTGCCTTCAGGAACACGCGGCAATGGACCTGCCAATGTAACAGCGATTTCAATATCGTCACAAAGAGAGCCACAAAATGGACATACAACATTCTTGATAATACGTGTTCGGGGGCTAGCAAGGAGTTCTTTAGATTCGGTTGGGTCTGTAGTCATATCAAATGACCTCACTTGTTGTTAGTTACCTCTTAGTTTTTTGAGCAGATCATGGAAACTAAGAATTTGCTTATCAGGTGCGGGAGTGATAGTAGCCTTTAGTCCTTTCATTGTTGGCATTCCTGTGCTATCAGTACCACCACCAATAAGGCAGTTTGCCCAGGGACCATACGGAATGAAGGCAATGCCCTCGCTGGGTCTCGGTGCAAGAGTTGCCCGGAGTATAACCTCACCATGCTCTGTCTTTACTTCAACAGTGTCGCCTGCTTCCACTTGGAGTTTCTCAAGATCCTTTGAATCGAGTCGAACCTGTGTAGTAGCTTCATGGTAGATATCGGTAAGTTTTCCTGCCTCCAGTCCGACGCCTTGACGCCGGGTGCGACCTGTTAAAAGCACGACTTCCAAACTGGGCATATTTTGACGACTTCCATAACCTGTAGCAACCGATAAACGATAATCTTTGATAAAATTCTTCCTCAAACACGATAGTAGCTTATGCAAGATACTTACTGCTAATCTGCTGCATCAACGAGGATTAGCCATCCTCGGACACTCGGGGAACCAATTACAGATTGATAGCGTATTAATTGACCCTTTGTGTTTTGAACAGCTTCTGCCATGCCACGAACTCTTATCCGGTCACCCTTACGTGCTACTCCAGCAAAAATACCTTCGAAGGAAACAACTTCAGTTATGGATGATAGCTCTGAACTGCCTTCATGAATGGTGATCTCATTAACAAGGTAGCGTGCTGGCAAGAAAAGACTATATCGTTCATTTACAACAGTTGCAGTGAATTCGACAGAACCTAAAGAAGTGAATGTTTCATCTCCATATTCCTCAGTTATTTCTGAATCAATTCGAACAGGATTCAGAGAATAAGGGGTACCATCGATACGACCTCTTCGCCATCTAGACCAAACCAGGCGTTTACTGTAAATCTTGGGTATTCCAAGAATCCGTGTTTGGCGTACCTGCCATTCTGCGATTTCTTTCTTTCGATAATGCTCTAATTTATCTCCCTGATAAAAATCCTCAATGGCTTTGCGAACCTTCCATGCGTTTTCCGCACCGAAGATTAGTAGGTTGATATCTGAAAGCAAGGGGTCATGCATATCTGTTAAAATGGATCCAGTTACGCCATACAAACTAACAGGAACACCACTTACATCAGCTAGCTCTGTAGCCAATTGCCCAGTCTTCTTCTCCAGAGAATCACGGGGTCCACCTAACAATTCAACTAATCGAATTTCAGGTAAATAGTACCGTACCACTTTGTTTCGTGGAATCAATGGCAGTTCAATATTACGAACCTTACATTTTGATACATATTCAGGATATTTTTGGCGAAGCCAGTTTGTGCTATCCACCATTTCTTCCACACTATAGGCTTCCATCATACGACGGTATCGTACACCATCTTTTTCCCATCGTCCACCCTTTTCTGGACGATATTTCACGTAAGCAGTATAGCTATCTGGCGGGTGAAGATATCCAACCAGAGAAAACAGAAGTCCCTCTTTTGTTTCTATGATATCTTTATCCTTTGGTTTGCGCATCACGAGATATCCACCAGTTACAAGATCAAATCAGTTTGGCAGGTAATAAAATATCTTGGGGGCTATCTCCTAGCAGGAATCGAGTCCAACGTTCCTTTTGTGTTCGCACTTCTTCAACGGTGCCTTGGACAATAACTACTTCATCTTGCTTGGCTTGCTCACAAAAGCGTCCTCTGAAGCTTACTATCTCGATGGCATCATTTCCAACGGTACCATCCAGAATTTGCACATTGTCAACTTCGTAACGGCATGGTGTAAACAAGCTA
>JABXGU010000110.1 GCA_016550415.1 archaeon
CTGCTCTATCCAGAACCCATTGATGTCGTGATGGCTACAAGTGGAACTACCGGTGAACCAAAGCTTATTCCATACACTCCATTTACCTGGAAATCTGCTGACAGATTCCGTATCCTCTACTTCTTCACAGCCGATCACATACGTCAATTCTTCCACGGCAAAATGCTAGCTATGGTTGCTCCTGCAGTATACAAACGTATTGGCAAATGGGAAGTGGGCTATCTCACTGGCTATGGCATGAAATCAAGTAACAGGTTGTTTCTACGAAAAATAGTGCCAAAAACTGAAGTCTTTGACATCCTTGACTGGGAAACTAAATTTCATGAAACAATTCGACAAGCTGTTGAATCACCAGATATCGCAGCTTGTATTGGCATAACATCCTTTGTGATGGCGCTGCTTCGTAGAACAAAGAATGAGTCCTACTCTTGGCTCAAGAACGATCCGCAACTCTCTACTAGGGCAAAACGAAGGCTTGAAGCTGCAGTTTCAGATGATGGAATAATAGATTTACAAACACTTTGGCCCAAACTATCTGTCGTCTTCTCATCGGGTGTTGTCAAAGATCTCTATGGTCCAGTCATTCATGATATTGTCGGTGATGTGCATATCCATGAAGCCTATGCTGGAACTGAGGGAACCTATGCTTTGCAACTCTATGAGGATATGCATGGTATGGTTCCAGTGGTGGATGATATCTACTTTGAATTCGCTGAAGCCCAGGATGGTCCTCTTCCACCAGATACTGAAACTATTCCATTATCCGAAGTTAGAACAAATATACCATACAGGATTGTAGTTACGACTCCAACAGGTTTCTGGCGTTACGATGCTCATGATATGGTCATATTCACATCATTAGATCCTCCCACACTACGTTGTCTTGGCAAGAGCGAGAACACGATTAATATCAGTGGCGAAAAAGTCACTGAAGGAGACATCAGTGCCGCCCTCACATTGACTTGTGAAGAGCAAGAAACATTTGTTCGGGAATTCGTCGTTGCACCCCAAATTAGTGTTGAAGGTGGTACCTACCATATTTTCGCAGAATTCGGTATACCTCCAACAGACTCGGCACGTTTTACAGAATGCTTTGATAAACATCTTCAAAGTGTCAATGAGCTCTACTATCATGTTCGAAATGCCAGGACTGTCCTACCTGCTATCATTCACTCTGTGCCATTGGGAAGCTTTGATGCCTATGAACGCAATCGACTACAGCAAAATAACAAGGCTATTGGTCAAACGAAAATGCCTCGTATTACCACCTTCGATCAAGCTAATGAACAATTACTACTTGCAGCAGTATCATTAGAAACTTGAGTTGGGAAAATGGGAGTTCTGGAGTTACTTTGGTAAGATGAACTCCCAATCCCTATTCTTTTTTTAAGATCTATTGGCTCTTCTGTTCTTACAAGGTTGTTCTAGCCTTAGCTTTAGCATAGCCTGGTTTAATGAATAGGCCCAGAGCTAGAACGGTAAGCCCAATTAGGTCAATCAACTCAGAAACCCACATTAATTGCATTGCAGCTAGGATGGTTTTGATGCCTTGACCTACCATCGCAATGATGGCACCAAATGCCATAATTAGCCCATGTACGTCGGGTAATCGTTTCAATGCCCACACTAGGAAAAATGTGACGATGAATGCGATGATTAGAGCAAAGAGGAATGGCAGTACCCACAGCATAATCTCCTGTTGCGTTAGGGGTAGCCAAACAGCTGCTTGAACACCCACCAAGTAGATCAATATCAGTGAATACCCAAGGCGCATTCGTTCTGAAAACCAGATTAGCACGGTTGCAATGAGGTATAGTAGGAGAGTCATGGTGGCAAATGTAGTTCGTATTCTGAATATGAAAAGGTCAGGGACGATATTATTGAAGTCATGCCATGCATCAATGCTCTCTCCGCCTCCAGCAAAGAGGAGGCTTAGACC
>JABXGU010000111.1 GCA_016550415.1 archaeon
TATGGGATAGCCCTAGCACTCCGGAGACAATAAAGACACATATCGTTCACAATGGAGGCGAGAGTGCGTGGTTTGCCCAACATGCAACCGATATTGGGCACGATTGGGTTGGAGCTCCGGTTCAAGCCTTGCAAAATGCATATTGGGTTATGAGTGATCATAGTCCCTTTTGGAACCACCATATGCCTGCAGTCTGGTTCTTTGAATATGACGGTCTCAGTAACCCCTTTATTCACAGTGTCGCTGATTCTCTTAGCCAACCTGAATACTCTGCAGAAATAGGTGCTTTAGCTACAAAAACGGCAGCGGGAGCTGTTGCAGATTTTGCCACAATTGTGTCGACTCAAACTGGGTTTCCAGAAATTACTTTTATAACCCCTACCTCAGAGCATTTTGTTGAACCTAACAATCATGTTCCTATTGTGCTCTCCGTTGATGATGCACTCAATGATGTGACCTATTTAGAACTCTCTATTGACGGAGGTCCATGGATTAATGTTACAAGTGGATTGAACACTACACATTGTGAGTACCTTTTCGATGCAACAGGTATGTATGGAGCCCATACTATTAGTGCTAGAGCCTATGACGCCGAAGGCTGGATCACCCGAACTGCGATATCGGTGATATTTGACAAAGGAATTCATATCAATATTCATTCTCCTCAAACGGGTGCCATTTTGCCTGAGGGGCAAGAACACACGATTTGGATTAATGTGACAGACCCTGATGGACGTTACGTTCCAACCGTTCAAGTTCGAATCAACAATACCTCGTGGGTTACTGCTATCGAACATATTCGAAATTTCGAATACTATTATTCCTGGATCCCAACTGGAAGCGCTACTATTGACATAGAAGCGCGGGTGTTTGATGGGAATGGGAACCAAAATTCTTCCCTAGTCCAAGTGACTACCATCAGTTATCCACCCATTGTGACAGGTGTTTGGTTAGATCCTCCAACTCCTCTCAATACAGATCCTGTACGAATTTTTGCGGAAATAACTCAGGATAGCCGTGGATCAGGAATAGACCAGGTTTTGGTTTTCTACAGTGTCGATTATTCGAATTGGCGTCCGCGCTTGATGGAACTCATTGAAAGTGACATCGCATTCGGTATATACATGGTCACTCTTGATCCTGCGCCTTCTGGGGCGCAAGTCCGGTTTTATATTCAAGCTCGCGACAATTTTAACAACATTGCAATTGACAACAATGACGGACTATACTATGTGTATTATGTGGGCACAAACCTCACTACAGCTCTCATAGTAGGTGCTGTTATTAGTGTCGTCATCATAGCAGGTCTAGCTTATTACTTCATCAAATATCGACGACGAGAGAGACCCACACCTACCTGACAACCCAACAATTGCAAAGTCAGTGCCATTGTTCAAAAGCTTTTTTAATTCGAGGTCCGTCACTCCCTCTCAGTAGTATCAAAGGTTGTTTGGTGTGGGGCTAAAACGCTTACAATCCAGCCAGTGGTTCCGAAGCTACGGACAAAAGTTTATGGCAATTGCTTTTCCCCTTGCCCTTCTGTTCTCCTTTCTCCCAATCCTCATCGGATACTTCACTCCCCAAATCGCCTCTGTTTATCTTTACAGTGCCTATATCGCAGTGTTTCTAACGATTTTTGGAGTATGCCTTGTTCTAATTGGGTTTCACAATCCATTGGCTCGACGGCTTGCATATATTGTTGCGATTACAAGTTTGTTGGGGGCGATAGCTCATTACTGGATACTAATAACGAATCTATTTCTAGGTCTCCCACTCACGTATCCTAATCCAACAGCATACATCGCTGCTGCAGCAAACGTTGCCATGCTCGTTGGATTCGCCCTTGTATCCATTGAACAGCGACGTCGCTCTTGGCGACAAATCGGTGGCTATCTCCTTATCACCGGATTGTTTGTGGTGTGTATTTTTTCCACTTATTTAATGAACCTTACCTTTCATCCCCCCATACTTCCAGCCATTGGAACAGGGGTACGCATCCTCATCGGTTTCTTGACCGCCATTTTTGCGTGGACGTTTTATTTCAACCAAGATCCACCTCAAGAGGTCATTGGTCGAACTAGTCGACTCCTTCTTGTCTTTGCGAGTCTTTTTCTCATCCTAGGTTATACTGCATTTGCTTTTCAGTATGCAATGGGATGGAACACCCTCTCAGTTTTCTATTATGCTGGATCAATTTCAGATGCGATTAGCCTTTTCGCCATATTCACATTCCTCATTGCTGTGCTATTCATTTTCATTGACACTCTCGAAAATATGGCCACAAGTCGTCCTTTATCCATCAGGTATGAAGTCCTTACTCGTGCGGTCCTGATCACCTCGCTCGTCGTTGTTTTGACGCTCTTAGGAGCCATAGCCATTACGCTAGCTGGTCGGGTCTTACTTGTGTATCTCCCGCCTATTGATGCAATGGTTGCTCTGCAAACAATTGGCATCGGGATACTTATTAGTCTTGGAACCATCGCAATAGTTGTTGCTGTATCGGGTTACTATCTTGCCCGGTGGCTATACCAGCCCCTTGCACTTCTTGAAGCAGAAACCACTGCTGTAACCGAACCTGGAATTATTTCCTATTCCGAACCTCAAGGTCTTGCCTTGACTGAATTGCAGGGAGTATCTGATAGTTTTGCAAAAATAATTAATGAATTAAGCCGTGTTCGTGCGGAGCTTCGCCGGTTCACCATTACTGAAAATCGGCTTCGAATGCCATCAACTTCCCAGCTTGGCAAGTTAGACTACTATCTAGCAATTGTCAACAATTCAGTGACCAACAGAATTCAAACTATCATGAGTCTTGCCGAAGCTAGCCGGGATGTTTCAAATCCAAAAGAACATGGACATATTTTGGACATGATTCAAACCGAAATCAGAGAGATACATTACCTGTTGAAAAGCGTGCAACTACTTCGACTTATTGATACTCAGGCTCTTCCCGAGTTCCGCCGGATTGATTTAGCGCCAATATTGACCAACCTGATTACTGAATTGCAAGAAATCATTCCCGAAACCACAAGACAAATCTCGCTTTCTTTACCAGCTAAGAATGCCTACGTTCTTGCGAACGAATATGTATCTCAAATCTTCCTGCCCTTATTCCGATTGGCACTGGAACGTGATGTGGGCGGACCAGCAATCATTGAAGTCGCCTTTTCACAGGTGAAAGAATCTGGAATCGATTACTGGCAGATTGATATCTCTCATGCCAAGTGGGTGCTGCCGGATATTGAAAAGGTACTTCTCTTTCGAGCAGACTCAGAACAACCTCAGAAGGCTAATCCTAATCTCTTGCTAGTTCCAGCGCTGGCGGAATATTTCCGAGGTAAATTCCGAATAAGGAACATCGTGATCGATGATCCCCAATACGGAACAGTACTTCAGATTCTTCTCCCAAAGGCGTATCGTCGTCAAGGGAGCCCCCTAAGTAAAGATGAAACCGAGATGGAGAGCTGATATACATGGCGAAGGCTGTGATGGTGATTTCACCCCAGAATTCTCTCCGTTATTCGATTGAAACTCTCCTGGCACAAGGAGGTCACACCATCTGTCCTGGGATTGATGATTTGGGGGGTTTTCGACATGCACTCAATGCGTCTGAAGCTGTACCCAATATTATCTTATTGGATTACTGGCTGAGTCGTGCCCAGACTAGATCTTTTGTGAGAACTTTGAAACAACAAGGATTTGCTGTCATTCTGATGGGTACGACTTTCTTAGGACGAAACGTGGCAGCAGCCGAGGGGATAGGCTTCATTGAGAAACCGTTTACAAAGAGCGAGTTGTTGAAAACCGTTTCTCAAGCTAGACGCTAAAATTCTAGATGGGAATTAGCTCTCGGTTACCGGACTCATTTACATGGAGAACTTTACCGGCAATCGGTCCACGATAATTTCGACAGGAAAAAAGGCTGAGAATACGTCCGTCAAAAAACTCATGGAATCCATGAGGGAAGACTTCATGGGCTCGTACTATGAGGTCTACCGAATTATTACTCATGAACTCTTCGGCCACATCTTGTCCAAAGATTCGAATACGGTCTCCTCGCATGGATGGACCAAAACCTTTGACTGTTTCGCGAGGATCATTCCACAATAATTGAAATATCATCTGATTTTCGATGGTTACTTCTCGTGGTAATGAATCAATTTGCTTTACATCCGTAAGATTTTCAGGAAGCCCGCCATGAACTGCAAAAATATGGCGATGGCGACCAATTCCCGCTAAGGGAAGATTGGCAAAGACACTCCAGTATTCTTCGAGTATATCCCCGAATTTCGTTTGAACGGCATCATAGAATCCGTAGGCTCGATTGACCCAAGGAGTTTCATGGTTTCCTCGCAGAATCATCAGTCGATGTGGAACCTCAACCTTGAGTCGAAATAGCAAATTTATGTTTTCGATTTGA
>JABXGU010000112.1 GCA_016550415.1 archaeon
AAAAAACGTTAGGCGCCGTCACTGAGGTTTGCCTTTATAGCGCATTTGATAAGCCACACACAAGCTGTGGATGCTTTGAAGCTATTGCCTTCGTAATCCCTGAAGTAGATGGATTGGGAATAGTCCATCGAGACTTCAAGGGACCAGCGGTTAATGGCCTCCCATTCTCTACCCTAGCAGACTCAACAGCAGGTGGTCGACAAATCCCTGGTTTTCATGGTCTATCAATCGAGTATCTTCGCTCACCAAAATTTATACAAGTGGATGGAGGCTGGAAGCGTGTGGTCTGGCTACCAAAGGCAATCAAGGACCGTGTGTTGGATTTCATACCTAAGGATGTTGTAGACAAGATACCCACTGAAAATGATGTCCAGAATATTGAGGAACTCAGAACTTATCTTAAGGACCATACTCACCCCGTTGTTGAACGATGGAGCGCTCTTGGAGCTGCTGCCCGTCTTGAAGAAGAGGAACGTGCTGAAGTTCAAGAGAGTCTTGCTGTACCTGGAACGATGGTAGCGACGATGCCAGGTGTTGGTGGTGGTCTTCAAATCATATTTAAGAATGCGAGAATTTATGCTGAGAAAATCATCATAAAGCGCCCTGAAAAATCGAAGAGATAGAAGAGGGCTTCAGTATGCCCAGAAAGAGAAAGCAGAAAGATAAAACAGAAGTAGAACCGTCAAGACCCGATTTATCCATACTTGGCCCATTGGAAGCGCTATTTGGGGAATTCGAAGAACTGGAACTTGAGAATGTAAATATTGATGTTGATGAATTTACTCTTCATGTCCAACCAGCGCTTAGACGCATTATAGAAGAAGCGATACGACCAACTGAACTCATCTCTGCACCATTTAAGCCACCCCTCACAGAATATCCAGGTTCAATCCGAGAAATCACTATCGGAGCTACAAAAGCGCAGGGTGGCACACGAAGCAAGACTCTAACAATTGGAGGGCACAAAGCTCCAGCTTGGAATCTCTTCCAAACTCAACCCAAACACTTGCCCATAATTGCAGCTGATGTTTTTGACATGCGCATACCACTTGCAAAGGCTGTTCGTGTCCACTATGATGAGGTTATGGATGATCCTGTTGAATGGGCGCGATTAGCCATTGACAAGTTTGGAGCTGACTTGATAACATTCCATCTTGTCAGTACAGACCCTGCCATCAAGGACACAAGCCCCAATGAAGCTGCTAAGACCATAGAAAAAGTCCTTCAAGAGGTTAAGGTGCCAATTCTCATTGGGGGTTCAGGTGACCCAGAAAAAGATGCTGTCATACTTCCTAAGGCTGCTGAGGTTTGTGAGGGAGAACGAGTCCTCCTCTGCTCAGCAACTGTGGATATGTGGAAACCTGTTGCAGAGGCAGCCAAGGCACACAATCAACTCATTCTCTCATGGACGAGTATTGATATTAACCAACAAAAGGAACTCAACCGTCGTCTCTTTGACTATGTCACGCCAGATCAAATCATAATAGACCCTACAACTGCAGCACTCGGCTACGGCATCGAATACGCCTTCACAATTATGCAGAGGATGCGACTAGCAGGCCTTATGGGTGACTCGGAGTTACAGTTCCCAATGAGTAGCGGCACAACCAACGCATGGGGAGCAAGAGAAGCATGGATGAAGAACCCTGAACTTGGTCCACGAGAACTACGAGGACCCATATGGGAAAGTGTCACTGGGCTAACACTTCTACTAGCTGGAATAGATGTTTTCATGATGCTCCATCCTGCTGCAATAAAGACAATGCATGATCTAATTAGTTGGCTGAGTAAGCGGATAGAACGAAAACGTGAGGATTTCGTTGATTGGACTTCCCTAGCTATACCAACTGACTAGAACCTATTCTGAAACTAAACCCGTCCATTTAGTTGCAAGCAAATCTCTGTTTGGTCTGTAAACTTGCTCAAAAAATCTGTTCTGAGAAAGCAATATTTCATGATCAAACTGGCGAACTAGATCCAATGCTTCAGACCATGCTTGTTCGAAGTTCCCACTGAACCGTGATTCGATTTGCCTTCTGAAATCGTCCTCAGTTTGCACTTTGTCCCCTATTATGAAATAGAGTGCTCCTTTTTCTCTTTGAGCTTTGTAAGCCATCTCGTCACCCAGAAGAAGAGTCTCCTTAGTTTCAACTAATGGTTTAGCAGCAATTTCACCCTTAGGTCTCGGCATTGGGGGTTTTGCTTTAAAGCCACGTTTAGCCGCAGCATAGAAAATTGCACGATTCAACCCCCAACTCTTAGCAGAGGGTTCAGCCAATCCCAGAATCACTGCTCGTGCTGCTTGAAGAACAGCCATTACTTGAAAACGTCCTACAGCCATCTTCTTTCTTCCCAGTTAATTTCTACTATCGTCTCGTGAATGGTTTTTATTCGCATCAGTATCTAATTAATTGCTTCTATTCCTGAAATGTTTCTTTTACGGTAAGAATATTTCATTTGTATCCGCATCTCCACTATTCAAATGTTAATAGTCTTCACCTGTTATTTCTTCCTTAGACAGGTCATCTTTTTTATGGGCTAAAAAAAGAAGAGAGTGGTGGACTAAAATATCAGACTGAGTAGTCCACCAACTGGGAAGAATACGAGTGCAACGGCTTGGATGATTCCGATAATCATTAGTATTATAGTTACTGGTCGGGATGCCAAGATAATCGCGAATGAACGGGTTAGATCTTCAATCCATTTGAAGGCTACAAATATGAGAAGACCAACGATGATAAAGACAGCAATTAGTAAGTACTTGAAGGGAAAGGGGAGGAGAGCGATGAACCAGTCAGGTGCCAAGAATGCTAGGGCTGCGGCAGCGATAACACCAACAATGAGTCCAAGGATTGCAGCCCATGGAAACTTTGCTATTGGTGCAACAAGAAGTACGAAACCGAGAACTCCAATTAGAACGATTGTAAGAGGATCATTGTAGATATTGAGCCCACTCAATAGAGCGGAAACAAGAACAGCGAAACATAGAATACCCATAACCATACCAAAAAACTGAAAGATTTTGATGATGGTTCGACCAACACTTTCAATGTCTATGCCCGGTTCATCAGTACGACGGAGAATATTATCGAGAAGCCAAGCACCCGCTGTAAAAGCTGATACACCGAGAACACCGGGAACAAGCATAGTTAGAATATCAAGGATCAAAAGGATACCTCCATCGCCTCTACTGTGTGGTTTGAGGGAAAAAGCCTTCCGCCTTCCTTTCTCATTATTTTAAGGCTAATGAACTAGTTCTCTTGATGGTATGATACCAATTTCTAAGCCAGTTTTTGGCTCAAACAAATGTGGAGAATATGGATGATTATTTGATTAGCATTTTAGCTTGAAAATGTTGTAGGCGCTCATTCTTGTTGATAGGACCAGTCACTAGTCTTCATTTGGGTTTAGCCTTATTGCACATCCAGGACAAAAGGTTTCATCACCATAAAGACGGGCGTTACAAATTGGGCAGGTAGTTGACTCTGTGAGTAACTTCCTAGGTCTTGGTGATTCTGATTTGGTTGAAGTACGAATTTTGCTGTCAGCACTTGTTCGCCGACCACTACAGAGATAGATAACACAGAGGGTTATGGTAATAGCAACGATAGCAACAGAAAATGAAAGAAGAGGGATATGGTCACCATCTATAACATATGTATGGAAGCTTCTGTGGTATGCTTCCCAGGATTGGAGTTCAACGTATTCATTTGTAACCCTTTGCCCCCATTTGAAGGGGCCACAGCCAATAGGATAAGGATTTGTGAAGTCTTCAGGATAGAGAATACCCTCCCAAATGTGCTCGGGTAATATTGTCCAATTATTGAGGTACTCCCAAGTCCAGTAACTGTCAGAAGTAGCAATTATTCTGACCATGTAATCTCCTAACTTCTCGATGGAATCGAAGTATTCGAAGTTTGAATTGTAAGTCGGTATTTCATTATCATGGATGTAGTTGTAGCTGAAGACAACATCGTCTGCAGTGACTGGAACACCATCGTGCCATGTGGCGTTTTCATGCAGGGTGAAGGTGAACTCCCAGTGGGGAGAGGGAGTGCTAATCAGTGTCTGGGTCCAGCCTGAGGCAAGACCATTACCATATGGCGTATACTCAAGGTCAATTGGATTCGGATCACCAACCAGACTAGTATATATCTGTGACAGCACGAATTCACTATAGTCATCGGTGGCAATGAGGGGATTCTGGGTTTCTATATCCTGTCTCATGCTAGCGGTATATGTACCTCCACATCCGGTCGCTGGATCACGACCTGGCTGCCCCGCTATAAGACGAACCTTTAGGGGAGTCCAGTGATTCCCAAGACCGATTCCGTAACCCGGAATATTTATCCAACCTTCAAGGTGGTCATTTCGATAAACATGAAAATTCAAGTTAACGAACAAAGGAATAAAGGGCAAATTCTCGACAAGAATCTGCTGTGCCTCATGTGCATATTCTATTGCGTCCTCATATGTGGTAGCTGCTAGCATGTTGTCTAGAGTATCGTCAAAGGTCTCATTTGACCAGTTCCATACGTTACCGTAGGGTTCTAGTATTAGTTCAGTTCGGAATTGATCTAGGAACAATGGGTTAGGACCAGTAGAAAAACCATAGGATATAGCTTCGTAGGAACGTGGGATTTGGTACATCTGGTCAAGATAGTTGTTGAAGTCTATAGGCATGGTCTCCATTCTGATGCCTGCTTTAACTAGCTCATCTTGTGCAGATTGCCAGGCTGCTTGCCAGTTGGTACCAACATTTTGAAAAGCAGGTCGGAAGGTGATTGGATCACCATTGGGTGCCTCGCGATATCCATCTCCGTCTAAATCAATGAATCCAGCACTCTCAAGTTCTGCAATTGCTGCTGGAATATCTGACTCGTAGAATGTTCCTTCTACGTCAGGGTTGTGCCATGGCGGATTATTTGTGGGGATTAGTGAGTCTAATGGATAACCAATACCGCCCCACATGATATCCAAGAATTCGTACTTGTCAATTGCGTAGTTGATAGCCCTGCGAAATTCAGGGAAGTTGTAAGGATATTGCTGGCAATTAATAGCTATACCATTTATATCGAAATTGAAAAAATCAATCGCACTTATGGTTGTAGGTGGTTCCATCATCCAATCAAAATCAGGGATTTCAAGGATTTGATCAATTACACCTTCTACTAAGGCACCTTGTTGTTCATACCCTGA
>JABXGU010000113.1 GCA_016550415.1 archaeon
GCAATAGTGCCTCCGTCGAGTTCAAAATTGGGTAATGTTTCGGTTGATCCATTACTCATCAAGCAAGCTGTTGAGCTGCTTTCTAACGCCCAGAGACCTGTGATAATCGCTGGTAGCGATGTCTACTGGTCAGGAGCCTGTAAAGAACTCGTTAAAGTGGCAAAATTATTTTCTGCTCCAGTTGCTTGTGAGGGCTTAGCTGTAGGCTGTATCCCACAGGACAATCCACTTTCCATTGGCAACGCCATCGCAAATCCCCTACTAAAACAAGCTGATGTGCTTTTAGTTATAGGTGCAAAGCTCGATGAATTCCTTGGCTTTGGTAGAGATCCATCATTTTATTCTGAGGATGCAAAACTAATTCACATCGATATTGTCTCATCAACTATTGGTAAGAACCGTCCTGCTCAAGTGGGCATTGTAGGAGACGCTCGTGTTATTCTCACACAAATAATTGAAACAACAGGAACTATTGCTAGAAAACGTGCTGCAGCTAGTTTTGCTAAGCAAACTCGAGCAACTTGGTTACAATTGTTTGAAATATTTGAAAAAGATGGGCTCTCTTCTGAAGAACCAATCAAGCCCCAAAGACTGATGAAAGAGATTCGCGAGTTTGCTAGTCCCGACAGCCTTTTCGTTCTGGATGGTGGTGATACATCTGCTTGGGCTTATCTATACCTACGCGCTAATTATCCTGGACAAATTATCGGGTCACAAGGACCCCTTCAGCATCTTGGAGCAGGGCTTCCTATAAGTATCGCAGCAAAACTAGCTAGGCCAAAAAGCCCAGTCTTTCTAATAACGGGAGATGGCAGCCTCCTCTTCAATGTCAGTGAACTGGATACTGCGGTTCGCCATCAAGTTCCTGTAATCGTTGTGGTGAATAATGACAGTGCTTGGGGCTTAGTTTACCACACTCGCCTTCTAAGAACTGGTTCTGAAGAGAAAGCCGCGCAAGGAACACTACTTAGTGAATCCACACGCTACGATAAACTTGCACAAAGTCTTGGGGCATCAGGAGAACTAGTCACCACACCTGATGAAATCAAACCTGCTCTCAAGCGTGCTATGGAATCTGGACAACCCTATGTCATCGATGTCCGCGTGTCTCGAAAATATATGACGGTATTAAGTCAAATTTTTTCAACAAAACGAGATTTCTAAAGGTCTAATCATCTTGGCTTGATTCTACCCTCTGGAGCAATTTCAGTAGTTGTTGTGCTCGCTTAAGTTGTAAATCCTCTGGAGTCTGATTTGGATATTCATAGATGCCTTTACCAGTCTTAACACCTAGCTCCCCTTTGAGAACATGGCTTTCAATCCATCTTGGCAGTTTATATTTGTCATCCTTCAGCGCCCAGGCAAGATATTTTGCTGCCAGGACCACTACATCCAATCCAATATAGTCAAGGTTGCTGAAGGGTCCATATTGCAGGAGAATATAGCCGAGATGTTCTTTCCACGCCTGGTCAATGTCTCTTTGAGTTGCCACTCCTTCATCGATGAGCTTAGCTGCTTCCATCAAGACTGCGCCTGCCATACGATTGACCAAGAATCCAGGTGTATCACCGCAGGTCACGGTTCGTTTTCCACACTTTTTCTCAAGGAAACTTCTTACATCTTCAACAACCTTCTTGGTTGTCTTAGATCCTCTGACAATTTCTACAAGTGGCAGAATATAAGGCGGATTCATCCAATGAGTGCCAACAATGCGCTCAGCACTTTTACAAGCAGAGGCAATATCTCCCACTCGTATTACTGATGTTGTCGTTGTAAGAATAGCATCCTTATCGCAGCAAGCCTCAACTTTAGAAAAGACATCCTGCTTAATGTCAACGCGTTCAGGGACCGCTTCAAGGATGAGATCTGCCTTGGTGACAGCTGTTTTAAGGCTGCTTTCAAGATGTATTCTATCGAGCGTTGAGGAAATGTTCTCCTCTGTAATGAGTCCGTATTGGGCAAGTAATCTGAGGTTGGCTTGGATGCGCTCGGGTGTTCTTTTTAGTACTTTTTCATCAACATCAAAGAGAGATACTTGACAGCCTGCTTGAGCAAAAACCTGAGCAATACCATGTCCCATTATTCCAGAGCCAATTACTGCGGTTCGATTTATCTCTCTCATTCTTTTCACCATCAAAATGCAGAGTATATTTCCTTCCTTGACTGGACATCCTCAACAAAGCGTTTCACAATATCTCGAATTGTTTTGTACTTCAGTCTCCATCCAACTTCCTCAATGTCACGATATTGTTTCTCTTGTCCTTGCTGTATTAGAAGTGCTGTAAGAAAGGACCATGTGGCAGCCACCCTCTCAGCGTCAGCATCAATTTCAAACTGGACATCAACATTATCAACAAGTTTTTTCATTTCGGTAATAAGATCCGTCACTTTAGCAGGGACACCACCTACTATGAATGGATGATGTTGAAACTTCTCTGCTTGCCAGAGTGCGATGAGAAATTCTACTGAATCATCTACATAAGTGATTGGTAGCAGTGTACTTTCAGGAACATCGACCATAGCTGTTTTTCCTAGGGCGACCTTTTCGATTAAACTGGAGAAGGTTACAGTCGCACCAGCACCGCGTCTTCCTGGGCCAATAACAACTGCAAACCTGACACATCGGAAATCGAGGTTATAGCGAGTGTGATAATATTGTCCCAGCATTTCACCAAAGGCTTTACCAATACCGTAGAAGCTTCCTGGGTCTCGGTAACTTCTATCATGGAAAGGGAATGGTGTGTTTGTACCAAAAACTGCAAGACTGCTAAGGAATACTACTTTTCTAATCTGCATTAAGTGACAAGTTTCAAGGGTGTTGAATGTTCCTTGGACATTGCAGGAGTAGGCTTCAGAAATATCGTGTTCTGCTTTAACAGATAAGCTGGCTGCAGTATGAAAAACATGTCTGATTTTATGAACTCTAATAATTTCTTCGAGATCCTCCTTTTTGGCTACGTCACCCTTTACAACTTCAACCTTGTCTTTGATATCATTTATGCGGTGAGGATTTGGATATTTATCGAATAGAACGATTTGATGTCCAAATTGTGTTAGCCGCCTTGCAAGATGCGAGCCGATAAAACCTGTCCCTCCTGTGATCAGAATTGGTGAACGTTCTGGAATCTTTGCCATTCAGAATTTCGCCTCCATTTTTAATCGCCATAGCTGACATTATTTAAGTTAATTCGTTAGAAAATGGTAACTGCTTAATTATTTGGGTGACGCAAGTTTTGTCTTTAACGCCTAGGATTCATGATTTACATGTTCACACAGGTTTTAGCCCCGATTCCACCACGCAAATGGAAGCCTATGCTCAAGAGGGACATCAACACCTTTGTCACATAGGCTTCCTTGATCACTTCGAATATGCTTTCATGAATCGTCCAAATCATCTGAATGAAGACAATATGGCAATACTTCTCGAAGAGTTTGACAGAGTCCATGCCTCTTATCCAAACACGTCATTGGGTCTTGAAGTGGACTTTTTTGTTGACTTGCAATCTGAGATTGCAGAGTTCTGTGATAACCACCGAAAAGATTTCGACTATCTTATTGGCGCCTTACATGTTATTGGTCGGTTGGCCGTTACATATCAAAAGGAAATGAAACTGCTTGTCAAGAATTTTGGTCTTCTAGGCGTTTTGAAAAGATATTTTGAAGGAATGGAGATATTAATTAAATCAAAATTGTTTGATGGCGTGGCTCACCTTGATGTTGCCATGCGTTATGCTAACGCTTATCCTATTACTCCCAAGGTGAAGCAATTATGGCAGAGTAAAACACAGGAACTTGGTTTTCTCTGCAAGACAACTGGTTTGCCTGTTGAAGTAAACGTGGGTGGTCTCTTTCAGCCTTGGGGACTTACTTATCCTAGTCTGAATGTGATTGACAAATTACTTGATGCTGGTACCCGTTTCTTCATAGGCTCTGATAGTCACTCAATTGAGAGCTTCCAGAGGGCGCTTCCAAAAGTTCAGGAGATGACAGAGTACCTTAGACAAAGGGATGGACTGTGTCTTCCTAGCAGCTTGGAATCTTCTCCAGGTGCTATGTGAGAAACTCAAGGATTACAATTGCAATGGCTGTAGCTACACCTGCACCTAGGGTTTGGATTCCAAATATCCACTGACTATTCTTTGAAATCCTTCCCAAGAAAATGCCTAGCAAGAAAAGCATGCTAAATCCAATAATCACTGCTATTAGAACCGCTACATCCCAGCCTATGACGCCTAGTGTTACAGCGATAAATGGTGACAGACAGAAGATTCCTGCAACAAAGGGAGCAAAACCATCCACGAAAGATGAAACAAAGATGGCAAATCGGGATGCCTTCTTCAGTACCGTATCATCCAGTGATTTCAGCATTGCTCGTTCCATTCTAAGAAATTCTCTTTCTCTTTCCGCCTTCTCCACCAAAAATGTCCCTGTCAGACCTGAGAACATCATGGCAAGACAAGCTCCAATCCCAGCACTAACAACTAAGTGCGCATCGTAATGCATAGCAAAATGTGATCCAAGAATAATACCCAATGTAGTAAGGGTTCCATCAAATGCATTCATAACGAAGTAACGTCGTGCAATCGGTCCAAGTCTAGATATCTTCGCTAATTGCCCTACTTCTTCCAGCGTCGTCATCTAATAAGACAAACTCCAAATTTATCCAATATAACTATTGAAGGTCAATTCAAAAAGCCTTAATGATTAATAATCATAAGAGGATAGGAAATACTCCTTCTTTTTTCTTTTGTTCTCGTTACGATAAACTTTTGTTGAACGCAGTTAAATTGTGCATAAATAAATGTTCTGTGGTGCGCTTCATGGAATCTGAAACTAGCAAGATTATCTTCGGGAAGAAGGAACTAGAAGGACATCGATTTCATCTACGTAAAGAAAAGGAGGGCGGAATGCTCGTAATCGATGCTTCTCGGCTGCTATTCCTAAATGAAACAGGATATGACTTTGCTATTGCAGCCCTTCGTGGTTTTACTGAGAAAGAAGTCATCGAATTAATGCAGAAAAAGTACCGTGGAACAAAACCAGAGACTGTGCGTGCGCACTTTCGAGAACTTAAGGATAAGATACTCTCATTCGTTGTACAGCCTGATGTTTCACCAATTGAAACCTTTGACTTTGGAGAGGTAGCTCCCTTTTCCCATGAACCTTCTGCACCCTACCGTGTAGATCTTGCCCTAACATATCGCTGCAACAATGCGTGTTCACATTGCTATGTTCCCCAAGAACGTCGAAGCTGGGATGCCACTGCTGAAATCGATACTGAAACCTGGAAGAGAATTCTAGATAAACTCCTTGACCTCTCAATCCCACATATTACATTTACAGGTGGTGAGCCGACTCTTCGTGACGACCTTGTTGAACTTGTTCGTTATAGCGAAGAAATTGGTATCATTGCTGGACTCGTCACAAATGGTCGACGCCTCAGCCAATCCCTTGTGAATGATCTTATCGATGCAGGTCTCGACTATGTTCAAATCACGCTTGAATCGCACCTTCCAGAAATTCATGATCAAATGGTAGGCGTAAAAGGTGCATGGCAGGAAACTGTAGCTGGCTTAAAACGATTCATTGCTACTGACATTTACACTCTGACAAATACAACACTCACCAAGCTCAATCTTCCCACCATCAAGGAAACCGTTGCTTTTCTTGCCAAGAATGGTCAAAAAGAGTTTGCAATGAATGGACTTATCTATTCGGGCAGTGGGGCTGAAGTGGCGGATGAACTAGCCATTCCCGAAGAAGATCTCGATGAAATTATTACGGGAGTTCTTGCAGAAGCTGCTGAACATGATATGCGCCTCATTTGGTATTCGCCAACAATGTATTGTCACTTTGACCCAACTGAATATGGCTTGGGCCCACGCCGATGCAGCGCAGCCTATTCTAGTTTAGCCATAGAACCCAATGGCGATGTTCTTCCCTGTCAAAGTTATTATCAACCACTCGGCAACATCCTCAAGGATCCTTGGGAAACCATATGGAACCATGACCTTGCAAAGGCGCTACGAGGACACCTTATATTGGATGATAAATGCCAGACCTGCGATCTTCTCAAAGCCTGTGGTGGGGGCTGTCCCCTCTTCACAAAATACAAACAGGTTTGTTGTCATCATAGCATCGGTGGCTAGTGTCTAACTTGATCACTGATTTTCCTTGTACACTATCATCTGTTGGAGGTTAAGGTTGGTGCAACCATATGCTCCCCACTTTCTTTGCAGTCAAGCCAAACGCACGGAACCAACCCGCCGCCACATCTACAACCAGATAATATGGGGACCTGCTCCAATCTCCCTTGATTTGGGTTGTGGCACTGGCGTAATAGCATCAGAACTCGTTACTCAAGTCGCACATTCACATGTTATTGGTCTGGATATCAATCCTGCCCTATTGAAAACTGCTCAAAAACAAAGCCGTAAACACCCTTCACTCCATTTTTTACTTGCTGACGCTAATGCCATCCCCCTTCGCACTTCATGCATAAACTTTGCAATCAGCCACTTCACCATGATGTGGCTACCCAACCGCAAACTGTCCATGAGTGAAATTCACCGTATTCTACAGTCCAAAGGATATTTTGCTGCCCTTGAGCCAGATTATGCTGGTCGAATCGAAGCCTCTCAAAATATTGGAAAACCATCAAGACCTGCAAGTTTTCCAATCATAGAATATCTCATCAGGACTGGAGCTGATCCATACACAGGAAGTCAGCTACCCTCAGAGCTCGAAAAATGTGACCTACAATTAATCCACGTTGGCATTTTGGCTTGGGAGTATGACAATAAATCTGCTAGGGCTGAAACTCAGGAAGAAAAATCCCTACTTTATTCGTATGGTATCCAATGGACACCACCTAAATTCACTTATACACCGATTTTTTGGATTCTCGCAAGGAAATGTTGATAATAGCAGCACCTTGGCCATATTATTGATTTAGCAAATGAAGAAGGAAAGGTAAAGGAAAATAGAATTCTTTTAGGCGATAAGAGGGATGTAAAAAAAGGGAGGAGAGGGAGACATTATAGGCTCCCTTCTCAAGGCCATGCAAGCAATAATAGGAGTAGCCCAAGCAGGAATGCAACAAGAAAGACGTAGATGACAATCCAGATGATGATGACGAGTAAACCGACTGCTACAGCGCCCCAGAAGCCAGTATCAAAGAATTTCATTATGAGCCATATGTAGACGATAAGTGTGATGAGTGCTGGAACACCTACAAGGACTAGTAAGGCTGACAATGCCCCAAGAAAGGGTAGTAAGGCTGGATAAACGAAAAGTAGGAAGGCTACTGACAAGACTGAGGATACTATATTTCCAAGTAGTGAGACAATCATTGCATCAGTGAAGGTTGTGTTCTTTCCTGAAACAGCTCGACCTGCAAGGTAGAAGACAAAAGAGATAATTAACCAGCTGATAATGAAGACAATTATTGTTAGTACTAATTCCGGAATCATTTCTTTAACCTCTTGGAGGTTTGGTTTCTGTTATTCCATCCTTCTCCCATTTATATGGTTGCATTCTGCAAGCTATGACTCTATTTGGATTTTTTCTTTTACCTATAATATGCCAAGAAGGAGAAGGAAGCGTCTGAGGATTTCATTTACGACTCCGATGATTAGGTAAAGAATTACGCAGAACATACCAATCGCTAGTGCACCCCAGAAGCCAGCATTGAAGAATTTCATGAAGAACGGAATATAAACAATTATGGTGATGAGGGCGCTTCCAACATCTGCTAACCAAAGGAGGTTTGGATCGAGTCCGATGATATCTAATTGCCACCGAAAAGCCCAGTGCAGAGCTTCGCTAATGAATGATCCTATTATAGCGACAAGTAGTGCTTTAGAGTAAGTTGTATTCTCACCTGTTACGATGCGTCCAGCAAAAAAGAAAACAAATGAAAGAAAAATCGATTTTAAAATGAAACTTATGATAGTGCTGAGCAATTCAGCTGTGAGGATTAAGGCAATCATCATTGGGTGCTCCTTTTCATCTGGCTAAATAACATGTGTATGTTGGAGAATAAAATTTCTCCCGTGTTGTATTATGATCTTACTAACTACTTCCAAATCATACTGGTTCTGCAAATGTTGAATTCCACTGGATGCTTAAAGTTATGTTCGAAATACTTTATCGAATGGTAACTATCTATGAAACAATTGGAAACCATTTCATTAGATTTTGTCATGGTATGTTTGTTGTCGACTTATGGTATGAAGAGTTGCGGAAATAGTGCCAATATTACTACACCTAGAATTGATGCCACCATAGCGATAATGAGTACTGAGATTACGATGACAATGAAGCCGACCGCAATTGCACCCCAGAATCCGACATCGAAGAATCGCATGCATAGGGGAACATAGGCAAAGAGTGTGATTAGAGTACTGGCTACGGCAGGTGCCCACCAATAGACTGTTTGCAAACCGGTAACATATAGAGTAACGTAGAAGATTCCGTAGAGAGTCGCGGCGATGAGTGCGCCAATGAAAGCGACGATGAATGCTTCTCGGTATTCAGCATTAAGCCCTGTCACAATTCGACCTGCAATCCAAAAGATGAATGAACCCACAAGCCAGATGAGGAGAAAAGCGACAGCATATGGAATTAATGTTCCAATACCAATTTGAATCATTTCAAATACTCCTATAGGAATAATATTCCTTGATAGAGAAATAACTTTAGTAAATAGCTTACTCTTAACCATTATTGCGACGGAGTTATGTTTAAAGGTTAGATTCAAGGTTTTTGGTTGAAGTAGTGGGGTTGCGGTGGTTGCCTAATTTCCTGGATTTATTTTTGAATGTTCTCCGGAGAGATCGAGACCGATTTAGGCAAATGTTGCGCGGCGAAGAAACTACTGAAGTTAACAAGATGCTCCGGGACGCTTTTTCTGCAGAGTGGCATGACCTCCCACCACCAAAACAAAAGGATTTGCATGTTGTTGCCATTGATAGTGGACGTGCGCTACGTGAATATTCGTCTGGTACTTTTATGTATATTTGCCGTGCTGTAGCCACATCATCTTGGGGAAAAAAATACCGAAAAGTGGCCACTAATTTTCACACTATCACCTCGGCAAGGGAATACATCAATAACATGGTAAGTTTGCGTTCTGAACATGTTGAACACGAAGTGGCTCTTGAAGCATTGAATGATTTCTCTGATGTAAATTTAGTTCTGATAGATGGATCTTTGTATGGACGAACGCTCCATGTTCCCATGTCCTTTAACTACCCAGGTGAACGGGACCTTTACCTCAAGTACATGGAGACATTTGACCAACTCTTGGAGGAGTGTCGCAAAAGGAAAATCCTACTACTCGGAGTTAGTAAAGATTCAGTTGCAAGTCACATGACTAAACTTCTCATGAAGGACATAAGCAAAAAAATCCTATACGATTTAGGACAACACTTGCCAGAAAAATACATGGAACAGCTGAACGAAAATTTAGAGGCAATTCATCAGCGACCGTATCCTCTAATGCGGCTAGTTGCTGATTTACCCCTATCAGATAAACAACGTGAGACTTTGCGAAGCCTTGTCAATGAATTGCGACGTCCCCGCCCAGATTTTTCCCTGCTCCATGTTTGGGCGAAAACTGCAGGTTATACAACACCAATTGAACCCTACCCTGAAATTCCTCTATACAAATATGAGGCTAAGGACCCACTCCGATATGTTCAGAGACGTTTCCCTGATGCCATTGTTGACTATCCTGGAAAAGAGGATGATTTTGAGAAATGGGCTCATACCATCATGGAGAAGGCATTTCACTTGCCTACCTTTGTGACCTTCTGTGTAAAATTAGCACATAACGATACACCATTGCGTGTTGATTTACCCGCCTTCAATATTGGACTCCCAACCAGAGTGTCAGAAATCTCCGAGTCTAGGCGGCTTGATCCATTGCCAGATCGTTTAGGGGGTGTGCTCCAATTATTGCAGGCCGAATACGGTGGTCTCGATCAATATAATGTGTGGTTGGTTCGTGCTGACCAAGAAGCTCGTCTTCCAACCCGAGATGTTACTACACTTTATGAACCATTAATAGAAAAGGAACTTAAAACCCAACTAGCACTCACACGGAGGAATCGTCGTGCCAAATACGCCCACTGAAGAACCTGTTGGTTTTATTGTTGAAGAAGCTCAAGCCACCGAGTTTGTATTTGCCAGTGACCGAAAACGCTACCCACCCAAATTCGAGTATTTAACCGTTCAATCTGAGGAACTTGTAGAAGGTGTCCTTAAGCCGGTTGATGTTCTTGCACAAGTGGAGCGCATATCCTCTGTTAGTTTTGCATTACGCCGCGACCTCGACATTGAAGCAATTCACCGGATAAAAGAAGCGGGAATCGATGATGTAAAAACATGGGGCGTTGCTCGAATCCTCGGCTACCTTGCTCCTGTGGCAAAGGATGCTCCACCCGTTGTTATGATGCCCCGCCGCGCTGTTGCACCAGGCAATCCTATTTACATTGCTCCCAGTAGCCTGTTGGCAAAATTTTATGCCTATCCGCCTGAAGCTAGCCTCTATATTGGCAATCTTATTCTCCGTCCAGAGGTTCACGTCAATTTACGCATTAATGGGTTCCGACGCCATGTTGCCATACTAGCGCAGACAGGTGCTGGCAAAAGCTATCTCACAGGTGTTCTAGTTGAGGAATTAATGGAAAAAGGCGCAACAATAGTTGTTATTGACCCCCACGCAGATTACGTCTTTCTAAGCCAATCCGCTCAGGGAGGCAAACACACCTTCTCTGATAATGTAACAGTCTTTCAAAATCCAGAAAGTACAGGGCGCTATAGTAAGAAAGATATCGGTCAAGTAGAGCCCTATACAATCAGACTTGTAGACCTAGATTTTGATGAATTATGTGATGTCTGCGGCATTGGCAAAACTTTCACCAATATCCGTGCTGGTCTCAGCGAAGCTTTGGAGCGTCTTAGGGAACGAGGCGTCATCTACCTTCATGAAGATATTGAGAATGAACTTGAGGCTATAACAAAGGATGAAGGAGCTGACAAGAATATCAAGCAAGGAGCCCTTGATGCCCTCAAATATGTTGGTCGACTCAAAAGGCTTCGCGTATTCTCTCGGAGTGGTGTCCCCATCGAGAGCATCATTAAACCCTACCACGCTTCTGTAATTGATTTGTCTGGTTTGGGCAGCGTCAGCACTGACTATATTGTTAGTCGGCTCCTCAAGGACATCTACAATAGTGTGATCTCTGATGCCTTTCCTTATCCTGTATTCCTCGTCGTAGAAGAGGCTCACAACTTCGTTCCACCAGAGAGTAACACCTATTCCTTCGAAATCATCCGTCGCATCGCAGCAGAAGGTCGCAAGTTCGGAATTTTCCTCATTCTCATCAGTCAGCGCCCCGGCAAAGTCCACCCTGATAGTCTAAGCCAATGTAATAGCCAGATTGTCCTAAAAATTACTAATCCACGTGACCAAAATGCAATCAGGGAATCCTCAGAACGTCTAAGTGAAGATCTTATCTCGGACCTTCCTGGATTGAACGTTGGTGAAGCAGTGGTTGTTGGTGATATAACTCGCACACCTGTTATGATTCGGGTGCGTCCCCGCCTAACCCGTGAGGGCGGTGGCGATATTGATGTTGTTGGACGCCTACAACAAGCTAGGAAAGCGGTTGGTATTGATCAACGTATAGCATCTCAACGTTCAAAAGAAAAGAGGCTTAAAGGTTCCTTCTCAGAGGTTTGAAAATCCAATGCCTGTGAAGATTCTTCACACATCAGATAGTCACCTAGACGTACCTGCTGTAAAATTCGGAGGACGCAGTTACGAACGAAAAAAGGATTTTCTCCTCAGCTTTGACACTATAATAGACCATGCACTCGAAAAGAAACCAGATTTGTTTCTACATTCAGGTGATCTCTTTGATAGTCTGAATCCAAGGAATCCCGTGCGCGCACATGTTATGAAGGCATTCCGAAAACTGAATGAACAGGGTATTCGGATTTTCATTATAAGCGGGAACCATGATGTCCCCCGTGATCGCAGACATGGTGTCTCCCCACTCCTTGAATATGAGCGTGCTGGTTTTGTCACCTTCTTCCAAGACTGGGAGACAATAGGTTCTGAAACAGTTGATATCAACGGTCTAAGTGTTGAGGTATCAGGGGTCTCCTTTAGCCCCACATTACCTGCTGATGCTGGTGTGGACCCTTTAGGTCAGCTTTCCATTCCTGGTAAGGGCGATGTGAATATTCTAATTGTTCATGATAATGTTGAAGGTCTACGTGGAACATTCCCCAATAGTCCAACTATTCGTCTTAAGTCCCTGCCCAAGAATCTAGCCTATCTAGCTGTTGGACACATCCATGAACATCAAAAAACGCAGATGGGAAGCACCACCATTTGTGCACCTGGAAGTACTGAGCATGTTTCTTTTTCCGAGGAGAAACATGAGAAAGGCTTTGTGTGGTTTGAAGCAGATACAAATGGTGTAACGCAACTAGATTTTATTCCAATTGAAACCCGTCCCATGAGAACCCTAGAAATTACTATCCCCAAGGATGCTGACATCAATCAACTTCTAATCAAGGAGATTAACCGCCTGCGCAATCCTCAGTTGATTCTGCGTCTCCGTCTAAAGGGTGTCATGACAATCAAATCTGCAGAGCGGTACCGCCGAGCTGAAGTTGTAAGACACGGCTATGCCAAATGCTTCTCTTGCGACATTGTCGATGAATTGGAATATGTAAGTCCTAGCCCAGAAAAATTCCCAGTAGGGGCTGAACTTAAGCCTCCATTGACGGAGTATCGTGAACATCTCACTGCACACATAAAAAAAGAGAAGGACGCTGAAAGAAAGGCACTGTTAGAAAAAGCTTTGGAACGAGGTCTCGTCCTTCTAGAAGAGGAAGGAGGCTGGTAGAGGGATGGTCAAGTTACATTAACTAGTGGCCCATAATTTCAAACATCTTGATGTTGAATTGACCTTCCCAGATGGTATTCTTGCAATCAGTGGACCAAACGAATCAGGGAAATCCTCCATAATAGAAGCAATTCTCTTTGCGTTCTTCGGTCGAACACACAAGGCTCCCCGTGGCGAGAAAGAACGCCTTATCAACTATGACGCAGAATCACTCCTCGTTCAACTTGTTTTCTACATTGGAGAAAAAAAGTACCGCATCACAAGGCGAATTCATAAGAAAAAAAGCAGCGAAGCTTCACTACATGAGTTGAAACCCGGAAATCAAAGTCAACTAATAGCCAATACGGTCAAAGCTGTGGATGGGACAATCAATGAACTACTTGGCGGAATCGGCCTAAGTGATATGCTAGCTAGCAACGTAGTTCTTCAGAAGGATTTAGACCACCTTGCAAAACTCCCGAAAATGGACCGGCGTCACGTCATCAATGCCATGATGGGGCGAGAATGTTTTACTCGTGCTACTGAAAAAATAATGTCGGAGTCTCGATCGACTCAACAGAACTTCGAGCTTGCAAGTAAGGAATTAGAGCAGCTGAGGAATAGCCAGGAACTTTATCAGAAGAACACTAGCGAGCTTGAGTCAAAACAGAAGGTAAGTACAGAACTCGATAAGAAGCTCAAAGACATTAGCCAGACCTATGCTAAGACAGAGAAAAGTTACATTGCGGTGAAAGCTTACAAAGAAGTAAAGGATGAGCAAGACCGTATTCGTCGTGAACTAGAACTTAAGACCTCACTCCACCAACAGCGAGAAGATGAACTAGCTCGTCTTGGCAAACTGGAATCTAGACGAAAAACCCTCGAATCACAACAGAAGCGGTTTGCATACTTGCAAAGTGATGTTGCTGCTTTTGAAGAACTCCAAGTAACTTCTTCTGATATGGAAGAAAAAATCCGTGAAAAAAGTGATGCTGACGAATCTATTCAGCGTGCTCAGTTGCGAGTCAAAGAGTTGGAACCCTTTCATGATGCTGCAGCAGAATATGAACGAGTTCAATCCTTACGTCTTGAAACTGAAGCCTCACAACGGCGTATCATGTCCCCACTCCTATATGTCCCTTCTATTGGATTACTTGCCGCAGGACTTGGTGTGATTTTTTTTAATTTTCTTGTTGGAATCCTAATCCTCCTTCTCTCAATTCCTTTTCTTGTTTATCTCGGGAAGACCCTCTTTGCTTATCGGCGAGTGAAACCTCGTCTTGATGAACTTAGAAATAGAGAGCAGGAGTTAATTGGGCAGGCAAATCGCTATCGGGAAAAAGATATACTCACCACTCAATTGGCTGAAACGGAACAACATAGTAAACAGTTGGAAATTAGAATTCACGAATTATCCCAGACTGTACTCTTGAAATTTGCAGCTCTCTCTTCTGATATCACTGAGTCATTTCCTCATCCTGAAGAACTAGGCGCATCAGAGCTACTGGAAGCTGTTGAATCAGTTGAGCAAAAACTCAACCAACTAAAAGCAAAGCGTGATACTATCAGTGAAGAACTCTCTTCTGTAGCGGAACAACTAGCAGGCATCAAACAACTAAAAGATGAACTCAAGCGCATAAAAGAGAACGTTGCAGAACTTGAACAGCAACTTGCATCACTCAAACTACCCAAGCTTCCTTCCGAAATCCCCACCTACTCAGATGAAATATACAAGAGCCTTGACCAACAATGTCGAGAACTTGGCGAAGAAAAAGCGGGTCTCCAAGCTGAACTTAAACAAGTCAAGCAACGGATTGAAGAACTAACCACTCTCCTCAAACAAGATGAGGGAGTTTTAGAAAAATACGAGAAGAAAGAGAAGGAAGTTGCACAACTCAAAGAGAAACTAGACACAGGAAAACTCACTATCGAACTACTTCGCGAAGTAGCAGAACATGGTCGTGAACAAGTGCGACCAGGCGTAGTAGGAATAATGGAGCGTCTTCTCTCCTCCATAACTGATGGAAAATATAGATTTCCAAAGCTAAGCGAAGACTATAGCCTCAAAGTGTACTCCGCTACTGCCGGTGAATACATCCAAGCAGATCTTTTCAGTGGTGGCACCGAAGACCAATTCCTTCTAGCTCTGAGACTCGGTTTCGCCATAACTCTTCTTCCCCATGGCAGAGGAACTGCACCCCAGTTCCTTCTTCTGGATGAACCATTCGCAGGTTCCGATGTTCAAAGACGTGATAACATAATTCAGTTGCTACAGGATGAATTATCCAAAACATTCATGCAAATAATTGTTGTAAGTCACCAGCGTGTCATTCTTGCAGCTTCTGAACATAATATTCGCATGAGTAATGGACATATCATTCAAACTGATTAGTAGAAAGAATTTCTCTTGGTAAAGAGTTGTCAGAGACGCAGAGTTAAAAATGGATATTCCCTTTGCAAGATAAATCCATCATTTTTCAAAACTCCAGATTCTGTTGGAAAAGCATATGCAACCAAGCTAGTAACTTGGTTGCTACGACTTAGACACTCTGTATCTTGAAGGGCAACATTGAGGAAGTTGGGTTCCTTATTATCAAGTTGTGAAATCCATAATCTTACAATACCATGATCCATCGTAATTGCCTCAGCTTCGTCCTTTCGGAGAAGCCATAAATGAGGTCGTGGTGCATCAGAGTCCATCAAAGAATAGAGTTGATCCATTTTTCGTAAATAAGTCCAAACATAAGTTGGAGCGTAGTTGTTCCCAATTGTGAGCGAGAATCCCTGGGGTGGTCGTTTGCGTGTTTTCCATTCTAAGGGGATAATCTGAACATCGCTGTTTTTCCCCTGGTTTGAAGCAGGTTCAACTTGCTTTGTGTATTCAGCAATTTTTCTGGTGGCTCTGAAACCTTGAGCTAAGTAGAAAGCGTTTGAAAAATCATCCTCTGGGTACGAAGTAATGTATTGACAACTGTGGTGTTCTGCTATTTGTAGACCTTGTTCAAGGAGAAGTGTTCCAATATCCTTACGGCGATGGTCGGAATCCACAATCATCCAGACAATATGACCTCTATTATCTTGATGTGCTTCTGACTCGAAAACTAGGTCTAATTCTCCAATAATGACTTCATCTTTTCTTGCCACCAACACGGAACCATTTGTCTCTTTAATCATATGCAAATGAAATTCTAGTAGGTCTGGATCAAGCCATGGTCCGCCATGTTGCCATCGCTCCCATCGGGATAATTCGCTCCACGCTGCTGGTCTACCCGGCTGGCATGTTTTATCATAATGTCGCCATTCATCAATATCTTTGCAATTGAGTTCAACTAGTTTAGCCAAGTCTTTTTCTGAGCTAACCGGTTCGATAACTATTGAGGTCACAATTCAACTGAGCGGTGGTTGAAGGGAAAAAACTTCCTTCTGCTCATTGTTTTATCAGAATGCACTTTCCTAACCAAAAAGCACAAATTGGTTTAGTAGTATGCTATTCATGAAGTAGCGCTGGAGATTTAAGAAATGTCTTCATCAGAGGTAATAATCCGTCGTTGGAAGAAAGCTTTTCCACTTGCAGATTTTTCTCCTGCACTGAACACTCCCAATGATGAAGCTCGGCGTCTCGCTCAGCAATTTTGTCCTTTGTTATATGCTGACTCTAAGCTCATCAGAGAGGAGCACGAGGATTTAGCTCATAACCTCGGAATCACAGAACCTTCAAGTGGTAGGTTTGGAGCATTTTTTGATAAATTGCGCCGAAGAGATTTTTCAGGCGTTGCGGATACTCTTTTCCTGTTTCGTGTTGGGAAATTTCCTGATGATTTGACTGGAGCAAAACTTGGTATTCTAAGTGTCGATTTGCCAGAAAGTGAACTACCATGGGATAAAGAGATGTACCGAATGCTAGGTCAAATTAGTGAGCGAATCCGCAAAGAATACTCTGAGGAATATCAGAAATATGTAGCTCAACTTTTCGAGACGATTTTTCCAACGCCTGAAACATCAACATGTGTCCTAAAATATCGGGTATTAAACCATCCTTTAAATTCGAATATTTATTGTATCCAGTACTTTTCTTATTGGCCTGTTCAGCTCCTTCCCCGCCACTTGTATGATTATGAACCATTCTA
>JABXGU010000114.1 GCA_016550415.1 archaeon
CAGGCAAACAGATGTCTGAAATCGATAAAATCCTTCAACCCTATGCGGATAACCTAACACTTCAAGATTGATCATTAATTATTGAATTCTTCGTGATAAGATGTGTGTGTCTCTATGACGTGAAATAAATCTATCTTTCATGTCATTTGTAAGAAATCGCCTGTATGTCTTCGAAGGTTCAATAATTGACAAATAAGACAAGGAAATAGGAAACCTCATGTGGTACAACTGCCATAACATTGACCGTTATGGACGCTAATGGTTCCTTTACAATTGGGACACATGTAACGCTCCTTTTGCCAATTGAGAAATTTCCTCATGCCATTCTGTTTTAAAAAATGTAGATTCTCAATCATGCTCATATTGTACCGCGTTCGATAACGCTTATCTAGTCGTTTGATTTTCAGGCACGGAAAGTCTTCACACTCAATACAGAACTGAAACATATTAGTTCGAAATGTTTCGCAGCGACGAATCGCACATTTCTTGTCCCTCGACCGACATCCCAGACATTGGCGTTTAGTCCGAAGATGGGCACTACAAATCCCACAATTCATTCCACACGGAGCTATTAGCACACTTTTCATATGTTACCCCCAGGTTCGATGGTTTCGTTTCGACTATCGAAGAAAGTCATTCTCAAAGTGTTGTGCATAAGTAGCCTTCAAAGTTGACGCAAAACCAAGTCTATGTAGATATCAATTTGGTCACTCTAAAAACTTTACAAACCAAGGATGTCAATCCTTTTTGTAATGAACTTATATTATGCAATCAGCAACGCGATGGTGATTTGAATGAGAGACCCGTTCATGCAGGCAGCCATTGACCAAGCAAAGAAAAGCCATGAAGAAGGAGGGATCCCTATTGGTTCCGTGCTGGTCCGGGAGGGAACAATTGTTGGGCAGGGACATAACCAGCGTGTACAACACAATAATCCCATTCTACACGCAGAAATTGATTGCCTCCAAAACGCGGGGCGTGTGGGCAACTATGCGGGAACCACCTTGTACTCCACGTTGATGCCCTGTTACCTTTGTGCAGGGGCTGTTGTGCAATTCAAGATTCGACGAGTCGTTGTCGGTGAATCCGAAACCTTTGCGGGCGCACCAGAATTTTTGGAATCGCACGGTGTGGAAGTCATCGATTTAGATCTATCTGAGTGTAAAGAAATGATGCAAGCGTTCATCAATAAAAATCCCGAACTCTGGAACGAAGACATTGGTGAATTGTGATTCAAGATACTGTTAATAAAAAACTACGTGGAAACACAGCACTCAGAACAGAAACGAAACGCGTTCGCTCGAAATGTTTCGCAACGATAAATCGCACATTTCTTGTCCCTCGACCGACATCCCAGACATTGGCGTTTAGTCCGAAGATAGGCACTACACATCCCACAATTCATTCCAAAAGGAGCAATTTACGAGCCCAGCATCAGTCTCACCAACGCGCCTAGATATCAGTTAGGCTTATTACCATTCCACAATCTACCTACTTCATTCAAATGCATTTAGTTTTCTCGTTTATTGATTTGCTGGGTCATGTGGTCTTTTGAAAGACTTTTCTTATTATTAGATAATAAAGGCACCAGTATTTTCAGTGCTAATTCAAAATTCCAATGAATAATGGTTGTGTGCTCCTTAGTGAGGAATCAGTGTGAGAACTTCCATCAAAAGGACATGCATCGAAGCTACAACTAACAACTCCGCTACTGCCTTCAAATCCACTAACCATGTGCTTCTGTTCTGTAATGTCCACTCATACTGTGTCAAGTAGATTAAGTTCAGGATCTTCGACATCTGAAAGTCATCATCCTCACTGCTCCCGAACTGCTCCAACCCTACCACCCCAAGGTCTTTCCGATATCCTTGAACTCGTGACAGCATCTCATACTTTGCTTTTTCTAGCATGCGATGGAACATATAA
>JABXGU010000115.1 GCA_016550415.1 archaeon
AAAAGCATTTTGGGGCGTGTAAAACCAGTTTGTTTCGTCAAAGTTAAGACCGTCCGGTTTCGTCGATAACCAATAAAAATTGGAAGAAATCAGATTTCCCGAGCTATCCTCCAATTCAAGCTTGAGGAAGTAGGTTGTAGTCAAGTTTTCCAGCGGAGGGATAGTGAAAATATAATTGCTACTGTCAGATTCAACATCTATTATGGCATGATGTGAATATTTCTCAATCATATCCAGATCGTAAACTTTCGCACTGACCTTCAAATTATCGAAGCGCTCATAATAGCTGTTGACAACGTAGATTGAATCATCATCATAAGAGTATTGAATGTGCAAAGGCTCGCATGCCGTTTTGGTGCCAAAGTACGCACCGCCGGGCCTCAAATAGTAATCATAATGTTGCCATATTAAAGAAGGCCATGCGGAATTGTACATCCATGTAATAACTCCAGTGGACAGGTATTTGTTCCGTCCCCATGCTTCTAACTCGGCGCGCATGGACTCGTAGTTCATCAATTGCGCCTTTGCACAGTAATCTTCCACTCCAGTCGCTGTTCCATAGCGCGAGTTTAAGGCGTTCGTGTAAATAGTTAGGTTCGTGAAGGCATTGCTACCGCAGTGATAATTCCAGAATTCGTCGATCGGCCACAAGTGATCCTCAGGCAGCATCTTGCATATACTCTCTATGGGTGGGACATTCTCGCCGGGTCCCATTTCAGTACCAAAGCCCCAAGCACCACCTGGACTTTCCTCTATGTAATAGTAGATTGGTGGTTCATAGGAGTAAGGGCCCCTCATCTCCACACCCGTCGATCCAGTGGTTGAAGTCCCCCATTCCGTTGCAGAGGGCAGGTATGGCAGTGTTGGTGCATAGGTTTGAAGGATATTTAGATAATTATTTTCAATCTCAGGAGGGGGTGTCTTGTCACTGCCGTACAGCCAAACGAGGAAACTTGGATGGTTCCTCAAGCGGAGTATCTGATCCTTCTGGCTCTCGACAGATACTTCAATATCCGTTTCATCCCAGGTCTCCCATAGTTCCCAAGGATGCCCACAACACCATCCTGCCATGACCATTATTCCATATTTGTCACATAGGTTCCAAGCTTCATTTGTTCCCAATTTCCCTTCCATGCGAATGGCATTAAGATTCATATCCCTAGCGTACCTGATTTCCGCCTCTTTCCTTTCTGGCAAGGGACGAAAAATCATGTCGGGACACCAGCCCCCGCCTCTTATGAGTATGTTCTTGCCGTTAATCGTGAAAATCCTATAACCCATGTCAGAGAGGTAAGAGGAGACCTCGCGAATGCCGAAGCGAACGTCCTCGACATCTGAAACCTCATCTGCTATGTTGAATTCCAATTGCAAATCATAGAGCTTCTGGCTCCCTGCCAAGTTAGGCCACCAAAGTCGAGGATTGAAGATAGTCAATTGGACTGTATCCTGAAAAGAAAGTGTGACCAGCCTGTTTTCTTTTGGACCCAAGTTAACGCTTTTAGAAAACTCTATAACTCCAGGTCCGCCCTCCGAAGTTCCTCCTTCTGTCGTGTTAGTAACATTCTTGATTGTGCCTTTCAGAATTCCATTTGCAGGTTCATTTTTCATGTTGGTTAGTTCGGCGGAAATGGTGAGATACGCCACATCCAGAGAAGGTAAATCCAAGTCCGTAATCACGTAGGGCTGCCTTATCACCACCGGCCCGGAGGCGTCAATGTAGACGTCATGCCAGAGTCCAATGTCTCTGTCTGGAGGGGTTGGATTCCAATCGCTCCAATAATATCCTAGGTCATCGTCCTTTGGGGCAAATACCTCCACTGCCAGACAGTTCGTCTCGTCGAAGGAAATGTTATCGGTAATGTCAAACTCAAACAACCTGTATGTGCCTTGCACTTCTAGGGCGTCAGCAATCTTCCGCTCGTTTAACCAGATATTCGCCTTGTAGTTTATACCATCGAAGTGTAGCCAAATATGTTTGTTTTCGTATTCTTCTGGTAAAACAAACTCGGTTCGATACCACCACGAGGACCCAGTGAGATCTGGAATGGATTTCAGGTTCACCCCAAAATACGGATCAGGATAAACTCCATTTTCAACCAAGGCTGCCAAGACCGTGGATGGAACAGATGTAGCGTACCATCCAACAGGGCTGAATTCCTTTGCAGATATTATTGTGCCATTTTCTGTCACCAAATTGGATGATTGTAGTGCCCAACCATCCTTCAGAAACAGCTTTTCCCTTTCACTTCCAGCTGCATACGACCCTACAACTGGGCTTCTGGCTATGAATAATGTAACAATTAACAAAACTGAAAATGCAATTATCGTGTGGTCTCTATTTATGATCTAATCCCCCTACATTGTAAATCTGTCAACTCAGCTTAAAAGATTTATAGAACCCAAACATCAATGCTGCCACCCACAGAAAACAATGCTCTCTAGTTGTGCGAGCGCATCCCCTCTTTGGTTGTGAGCTAA
>JABXGU010000116.1 GCA_016550415.1 archaeon
CGGTGTCACCAAAGTTGCGTACAAGATTCTTTGCTATGACAGGTTTATGATTAACTTTATTGGGTTGTGTCATTTGGCATCTCCTGTTAAATGGCATCTAGCCCCTCTACTCAGAGTGTAGATTTACTACTTTAGTTTTCAACTAATTGTAGGAATAGGCAGTATCATCTGCTGAGTTTTCCTAAGAATTTAAGGCTAAAAAGCTTCTGAAAACTGCACAAAGAAAAATAATTCAATTTACTTATTTTCTGTTCGCGGATTAATGAAAGGAATAATTGCAGCTGAGAGAAGAATTAGGATAGATAAGACCAAGAAGCCTATTGTCCAGGTCCCAAAGTACAACCTGCAGAAACCTACGAGTGGAATACCGAGAGCACCAAGCCCAAAACGCATGAAAAAACTGACTCCAAATATTGTTCCACGAGTATTAGGTGATGATAACGAAGCAACCATAGTGTTCGTAGCAGCTTGGGCAGAAAAATTTGAAAAGCCGAAAAGAAGAATCGCTGAGAGAAGAATTGCATCATTGAATAAAGTTGCAGTATAGGGTATTGAGAGTAGGATAAGGGAGAGACTGGAGAGAAAACTCATAGTGATGAGTGTTTTTTTCCATCCCATTGTATCTGTTAGGCGACCACCTACCTCTTGCCCCATTGCTCCCGCAAGGTAGACAAATGTTCCCAAAAGACCAGCTATTACTAGAAATGCTGTTAATTCGCTTGTCAAGTAAATGGGAAGGGCTGTAACAGTTCCGCGATAATGCATGCCACGGGCAACTGAAACCATTGATAGAAGTCCCAGTGTTATGACTGTCATGGAACTGAATAAGCCACTACCTAGGGTTGACTTTTCGAGAGTTGACTCCTCCAGCTCAGTCTCCTCAAATCTTACTTTTAAGCAGATAAAAGCGACTATAGCAGCAGTGCATGCTAGAAAGAGGAAGATTATGGGCCAGTAGATTGTGCTAAGAATTATTGCTGAGATTATTGGTGAAGAAGCTTGTCCGATACTACCACCAATGCCATGTCGACCTAAAGCTTTTCCACGATTTTCAACGAAGGTCCGAGATACCCATGCAGTACCAGCAGGATGATAGAGTCCCGCTCCAAAGCTGTAAAGAACGAAGAATAGGGTTATTGAGAGAAGACCTAAGGGCCACAAGAAAAAGAGACCAAGACTTGAGATCACCGAGAGTGAAAAACCTAAGGCGATTGTCTTTGTTGGTCCATATTTATCACAGAGTATGCCAGCAGGAAGGGCGCCAAAACCAAAAACGAAGTATGCAGGGGTATTAAGCAACACGACTACAAGCCAATCCTGAGTGGCAGGAACTGCTGTGACCTCAAGTAGCTTAGCTGTGATGTAGGGTAACGCTAACATCAGAAGATGAACCAAACCGTGAGAAGTACCTGTGATTAAGAGAGTCGTGTTCTTCGCGTTCACCATCACCCATCAATCTCCTAGCGATTGTGAACCAATTTATCTGCCTTTTCAACGGCACACCTTTAAGACCTTTTCACATCGAGTAAGAGAAAATCAATTATTGAAAGAAACACTGTCAAATGAAAAAACAAGAAATACGAGTTGTTTTCTCAAAGGCTGGATTAAAGGTGTTCAAACTTGTCAGGTGAACTAAATAACTCCGCATCAGAAGAATGGAGCCGCCAAGATCAGATGACATATGCAATTCTTTTTGTCTTATCCATTGTGATAAGTGCGGCCAGTGCTTTACTCCCTCCGATGACAGGTATCATAGTACCTTTACTTGGTGTACCAAGCGATGACTGGATTGGATTTGTTGTTACAAGCTTTCTATTCATTTCTGGTTTTGCAGCCATTCCATGGGCTTATCTTGCAGATCGTACCACCAGACGCAGACTCCTAATTATCAGCACCTTCTTCTGGGTTCTTTGGTTCATTCCCATCATCCTTCCCACTATCAACTATTTGACATTGTACCTATTCTACAGTATTGCCGCAATTGGTATTGGTGCAACAGCACCGTTAAGCCTAAGCCTTACCATCGACTGTGTCCCTGCTAAATTTCGTTCCACAACCTTTGGATTCCTTGGAACAGCTGCAGGAGTAGGTTACGGTCTTGGTTACCTTCTAAGCGGTCTTCTGGTTGAAACCTTCGGATGGCAAACCCCCTTCCTTGTCATTATCGTCGTTGGCTTTTGCGGTGGGTTGCTTCTCTTCTTCACAAAAGAACCCCCTCGAGGACAACATGATACAGCTCTAGCTAATCTGCGCGGAACACATAGTTCATACACATACCGTCTAAGTCGAGATGACCTCGTTATCATGTGGAAGAAATTCTCAAATATCTGGCTAGTCCTAGTAGGTATCATCGCCATCATCCCCACTGCTGCCTTCGGGGCTTGGGCTGTCCGGTGGCTAAATGTTGATCACAACCTTGGTATCTTCGCAGCCACAATATTTGTAACACTGGCACTTGCTAGCCAAATCTTGGGAACAGCCTTCTTTGGACGATTGGGAGACAAAATTTTCCAAAAGGATAAACAAGGACGTGCAAAACTCATCTTACTCTGTTGCCTTTGTGCAGGACCAATCCTTATTCTTGCTTGTTTCTATCCCTTCACAACTATAGCAAGTGCAACTATTTTTGACCTATTACTTAATCCAATTATCATAATTTTCTTTTGTCTGATTTTTGCAGGCACCTTCTTTGATGCAGGAATTAGCCCATTAATATATGTAAGTGCAGGTGATATCAACCCCCCTGAAATTCGTAGTACCGCTATGTCACTTCACCTACTTGCTCATGTCATTGGAGTTGGTCTAGGCACACAACTTACCCCCTCCCTTGCTGTAGCCTTCTTTAGCGGTACTTATTCTCCTTCACTCGCGGTGATTTGCATCTTTTTCTTCATTGCAGCTGCTTTTACAATACCCATTCTACGTCATATCAAGAACGATATAGAAACTACTGAAATGGATGTCCGCCGGCGAGCTAAAGCTTCCACTGATTGATGAAAAAACCCTAAGCTCAAAAAGTACCTAAAAGATATGTTACATGGATCCATCAATCTATTATGAAGTGATTAGAATGGCAGGTCCCCAGATTACGATGGGAATAGTCAGCACTGGTGTGTACCTACCCAAACACCGACACACAGCTGCTTATATTTCCGAGCAAACAGGAATCCCTGAAGAGATACTAAAGACCAAGTTTGGACTCCGCAGCAAAACTGTAGCAGGACCTGAAGATGGTACAATCTCTATGGGAGTTCGTGCTGCCAGAACTGCTATTGAGAAAGCCCGAAAAATCAAGGCAGAAGACATCGATGTGATCCTTTGGACAGGAGAGAATTTCATAGAACGACCAATGGTTGTGGCAGGTGTAAAGCTTTCTTACGAGATTGGAGCCACTAATTCTTGGGCCCTTGATCTTAATGCTCGTTGTGCCACTCTAATGGCTGGTTTCAAACTTGCCAAAGCCCTTATGACCTCCGACTCGGAAGTCAACACTGTACTCTTGGCTAGTGGTTATCGGAATTGCGATCTAATTGATTACAGGAATGAACGCAGCCGCTTCTTATTCAGTCTGGCAGCAAGCGGAGTCGCAGTTATCGTCCAACGTGACTATCCTAAGAACCAAGTTCTTGAAACCGCTATTATTACAGACGGTGCATTCGCTGATGATGTCTTTGTCCCAGCAGGTGGAACTGAAATACCAATCACCTGCGAAGCCATTGAGAAGAGGTTACAATATCTAGATGTTCCCGATCCTGTAGGGATGAAGACTCGTCTTGACAATCTATCTATGCAGAATTTTCTTAAAGTTGTAAATACTGCAACGAAGCAAAGTGGATACAAAATCAGCGACATTGATTATTTAGCACTTCTTCATATGAAGCGAAGCGCCTTCACTTATATTATCAATGAGCTTGATCTTACCATGGAACAGACTACCTATTTCGAAGAGTATGGTCATATGGGACAGAATGATGCCATCGTTTCAATCGAAATGGGTCTTCGTGATGGGAAAATTAAACCAGGCGACCTTATTTGTTTAGCTGCTGCGGGGATTGGATATTCGTGGTCATCGACCTGCATTAAATGGGGCTAATGAAAAGGAACTAAATTCTGAAATTGATTCACCATTTGTACTCGCTACGATGCAATATTCTTGTCCTTAGCAAGTGTTTGTTTATGTTTTAGTCCATGGCGAACAAGTAATATGCCGACCATTGATATTCCTGCACAGATTGTAAGAGTGAGTGGGAAGCCGGTTAATGGAATTAGCCAGCTAAACAATATAATCTGGGGAATTGTGAAGATTAAGAGTATGGTGGGGGAGAGCGAGTAAATGCTGTTGCGAACCCTGTCTGGGATTTCATCAATGAGGAGGCGTTGAGTTAGAATCTCTGCGAATGCACCGAAGAATGTTGTGATGGTGAATATGGTAAACATGATTATAATTACAGGGATATGAGCCTCGGGAATCTGAAGGAATACTATTGTTGTGAAGGGTATCAAGATGTTTATCAAAGTTGATCCGCTCAATGGAGGTAAAATAATCAAAAGCAGTGCGAATAGGATGTAAAAGGCGAGTCCGCCCGCCTGTAATATCCTGAAACGGGGTATCCATTTAGCAGGGTTGAAGCGTTGAGACCAGATTCCTGAACGTTCTTGTGCCATTACACCTGGTATGAATGCAAGTGTTCGGAAGCTGGCTACAGCAGTATCGGTTAAGAGATAGCTAAAATAGA